>NZ_JAKGTE010000022.1:0-89438 GCF_022324665.1 Clostridium sp. YIM B02500
GATGCCTCTAAATATAAATATTTATTTTAAAAAACCTACTAAAAAAGTGTTGATTTTTCTTAGCAGGTTTTTGCGCAAAAAAATAAAGATAAATCAGATATCCTTCTCTAATCAATCTTTATTTTTATGTAAAACTGAATTTATGTTGTTATATTGCAAATAAGTCTTTTTTGTATTACACATAAAAAATAATAAATTAAACTTCTTTAATAAGACAATTTTACAACTTACTATTGTTTTCTAGTAATTTATAACTATACACATATTGTTTATTAAATTTAACTCAAATCATTATTGTCTCCAACGTTTAAGAGTTGGTAATAATGTTGTCATTTCTTTTCTTGCTTCTTCTTCCCCTATTACTTTTCCCAAAACCGGTACAATTAACTCCACCATTTCTTTCATAGACATATTTGGATCAATAAATTTTCCGTCTTTATAGCAATTTGTACAATAAATACTCGCACATCCGTCTTGCTCTTTTGCTATAAAATGTGCATGTTCTTCATTAAACGGTAACCCACAACTCTGACACATCGGTACTTCTGTCATTCTTATCATTCCTTTCATATAATATACATAATTATTCAACCAACTACTCTTCTACATTTATTATAACATAGCTAATAAACATGCTACTATTTAATCACCACGAAATAATTATTATAACGACATTATCATTGCTTATTCAAATATTTCTAATAATATAATAATTATCTTATTCAATATTACATTAAATCTTTTTATTTTTATTGCTATCTAAAGTAACTATTTTCTCGTAATTTTATATAGTATATAATATAGAGAATATTTCTCATATTTAATTTGCAATCTGATCATGGTACCTTCACTACTTTCTGCAGTTAGTTTAAATATAATATATAGCAGTAGTTTTTTATCTACTGCTTTTCTCCAATTATTAAAAACAAAAAATAGATTAAGTATTCCTACCCAATCTACCTTTAATAATTTTTAATATGTTTAATTTATCCACGAATATTATAACTGATTTACCTGAAAATCATACATGTTTTGCATAATACGTATCATTATTACTTACCCAAATATTCCTGATAAGGAAGACGGACTGAGATTCCTGTTTCATCAAATTCGTAATTTGTACCATATAATGGATTTCTATTATAAACATAGTTCATTCCAACATTGTAAAGAACTTTAGCAACCTCTGATGGGTCTTGAAATACGGAACCAGTCATCATGCCAGCATCAATTAATTCTCTGGCTTCTGGTATTGCCTCAATTCCAACTACCGGTATTGTTGGCGTATTTTCTCCTTTATTATAACCATATTCTTGTAATGCTTTAATAGCGCCTATAGCCATAGGATCATTATTTGCAAATATTGCTTCAATCCTATTTCCATATTGTAAAAATAATGCTTTAATAACTTCTTTAGCCTCATCTTCATTCCAATTACAGGCTCTTACTGCAAGTTCTTGAGTTTTTATTTTAGAATTGTTAACTTTTAGAATAGAATACTCAGTTTCTTTAACTGAATCTAAATTATTTTCCTGCCCCATTAACATAATATATTGCAGTACATTATCTTTATTTTTATCTATAAATGATTTTTTCTCATTCCATAGATTAGAAATAATTCCTCCTTGCAATAATCCAGCTTCTTCTACCATAGTTCCAACATAACAACACTTATTATAGGATTTTATGGAGTCAATAGCAGCAGGCTCTCTGCTAAATAAAATTATCGGAATATTTACTCTTTTAACCTTCTCAATAACTTCTTGTGTGCTATGTGTTGTAACTAAATTTACCAAGAATAGATCAACACCTCTTTTTTTAATTAATTCATCTATGCTTGAATTTTGTACTGATTGATCATTTTTGCCATCATAAAAAGTAAATTTTATTTTTCCTTCATTCTCCTTTTGAATTTCTTCTAAATTTTGACGTATTAATGATATATAAATATCGTCAAAGCTATCTAGCAACACTGCAACGTTAATTAGTCTATTTTTAATAAAGATCTGGCTTGCATTAACTGTTGTACTAGCACAAGATAACATAATAGTCGTTATAATAAATATAATAATTATATTATGTAATATAACATTGAATCTTTTCATTTTTATCCTCCGTATAATTCTTTATCTGAATAACATATAAATTTAATATATTTATTTGAAGATTTAAATCGCATAATCAAATATATCTTATTTTATATTTCATTAAAAAGATTTATACTAGGCATTTAGTGGGAAGTTTACTTATCTTAATTAAGATTATGGTACTTATACCGCAACAATAATACATTAAATTTATAATATACACTGCCAAAATAATCCTTCATAATGATTCTAAAAATATTGCAAGAATTTCAGCCTTAATTGTGAAATGTGCATCGTGAATTGCAACGTATATATAATCTCAACTTTAAATATAGTTTAATTTTTATTAAGCATTTAATTATTAATGATAGAAATAAACTTCTCAGTTAAATTAGATATCTTTTCATTCTTACGTGTACAAATAACAATTTCATTTTTTAGATCAACATTATCTACATAAATTCTAGCCAATTTCCCCATGTCAATGAATTCTTTAGCAGCAATTGATGAACAAAAACTCACACCATATCCAGACGTAGATGCCATAAGAGTTTCATGTAGCCCATTAAATTCAAGAGCTATGTCAGGAACTTTAATGCTGCTAATATGGCAAAGTGATTCCAAAAGTACTCTAGCATAACTTCCTTTTTCCCGCATTATAAATGGTTCTAGCATAATATCATTTATACTAACCTTTTTGTTTGCATATTTGTGATTTAGTGAAGCTACAAACCATAAATCATCATCCCTTATTTTAATGGTATCAATTCTGTCTGTATATTTCATTGCTCCACCCCCTAAAACTGCAACATCTACTTTATATGAGATGAGATGATCAATGGCTTCTTCAGTATTTAATGTATTAATCTCAACATTTATATCTTTATTCTCTTTTTTTAATTTAGCCGCCCACATTGGTATTAGAAAATTTGTTGAAAGATAATTTCCGGCTATTTTTAATGTACCATTTTTACCTTTTTTATAATTATCTATTAATGCTTCCATTCTATTTTCTATTTTAAAAACTGCATCTGCTTCTTTTACCAATTGTTCACCTATTTCACTTAAACAAATGCCTCTGCCCTGTGGTAAAAATAATGTAATACCATTTTCTCTTTCAAACTTTTTAATTTGTGATGTAATTGCTGGTTGACTAATTTTTAATTTCTCTGATGCAACTGTTACACTTCCTGCTTTAGCTACTATATAAAACAATCTTAATCCATGTAAATTCATATTTTCTCCATTCATATATTTTATTTATGAATATAATAATAACATATATTATACATATAGATTTTGTTTTGATATACTCTCTTTATAAATTATTGCCGGCATTTTTTATAATAAAATATTTAGGAGCGAACTATGGGACAAACTGTTTTATATTTAATTAGACATGGACAAACAAAGTGGAATCTAGAAAAACGAATGCAAGGCCATAAAGATTCCCCTTTAACAAAGGTTGGCATATCTCAGGCTCAAAAACTGAGTGATAGACTTATGAATGAAAAAGTTGATTTGATATACTCTAGTGAAAGTAAACGCGCTTATGATACTGCTAAAATCATCCAGCATAATCGAAACATTCCTATAAACACAATGAAAGAATTGAAAGAAATCCATATGGGAAAATGGGAGGGCATGAATCAAACAGATATTATTAATAAGTATCCTGAAACTTGGGAAAATTTTTGGAATAACCCTTCTGTATATGTTCCAACTGATGAAGGAGAATCTTATGAGGAATTGAAAGCTAGGGTCATCCCATCAATTGAAGAAATCATTAATTTAAATCAAGGCAAAAGTATTATTATCGTTACACATAGAATTACCTCAAAAGTTATTATGTCACATTTCATGAATCAAAATATATGTGATATTTGTGAAAATCCAGACATAGAATCAGCTAGCCTTTCAAAAATACACGTAGAAAATGGAGTGCCAAAAATACTATTATACGGAGATATATCTCACTATAAATAGAAATTATTTATCCTAAAGTACTTTTATTTTAATTAATATAATGAAAGGCAGATTAAACACCTCTGTTTAACCTGCCTTCATCTCTTCTTTTAAATCAAGCTGACTTTTTTCTTAATTATCCCTTCATTTTTAGCTTGAACTAATAACTTATTATGTACCATTCTAGTTTTATTTATATCCACTAGAAAATCTTTATTATCCTCATATATAAGGTCTTTATATTCTGTAGCTTGATCATGTAGAACTTCTAATGCTTGTAATATTGTTAACATTTCAATCTCATTTAATTTTATTTCCATATAAACCACCCCATAAATTTTATTTCAAAATCCCTATATGGCTATATTCGAAAATTTTAATAACTTCTTTTACTTTTTCGTAACAAAAATTACGACAAAAAAATACAGCCAACTAGTGGCTGCACAATTAATTAAGGTATACTAATGAAAACTTTTTTACAATATTTATTATAATATAGTTTTCTGAACACTAGCTTAACAGCTAAAATAGTCTTACTAATTCTCTACTATAAACTTATCTTCATTTAAAATATGCTTGTCTATCCAATCTACAACAAATTCTAATATCTTCTTTACTGACTCATCTTGATTTAAATCTATTTCGTGTAAATCAATATTATCAATAGATTTTATAAAATCTTCATGTATTACTTTATGTGATAAGAATTTTTTATATCCTACACTCAACATATATTCCTCTTCAGATTTAAAATGAAATATAGTATACTCTTTTAACTCCCCAAGTATTTCAGTAATTCTATCATACTTATCAAGTATAAAATCATTTGTTAATAGTTTATAAGCACGATCTGCTATTTCAAATAATTTTTCATGCTGCTCATCAATGCGTTTTACCCCAACTTCATAATCCGCCTTCCATTTTACCATCAAATCACCTCAAGTAACAAAATTCTCTAATATTTTATCATATTGTGGCAATATATTATATATTTTTAATACTTAATGACTCTGGAAATATAGAGTATAATTAAAAATCGCTTTTGTTCAAGCAGTAATAAACTTTATTATCATTCGCTTTAGCATACTTAAATCCAGACTTTTCAATTGCTCTCTTAGACTGATTATTGTTTACAAAGTGAGAACATACAATTTAATTCTTATAAATTCCCTTTAGAGTATATTGCTCCAAAATATGTCCATCCATTTCATGATATAATTCATTTAATAAAAATCCTTTTTTTAGATTTAGCAGTTTATCTAAAGCAAAAACATGAAGCTCATAAACATGTGCCTTATCTGGTGGTGTCATACCACCATAATAACAAGAAAGTTCTTTTGATTGCTGATTACCCTGCAAGCTAGTCCAGCTATTTGTGCCTTGTATAAAATCCCCTGCTGTCTGGCTCTCATTATCTTTCAATTCACTCCTTGTAATATTCGCTGCAAGCCAATGTATCCAAGCAAAACCTCCTGTTACTGGATAGGCATCTTTATCTTCTAATACTATTGCAAATGAAGCAGTATTTACTGGAGCATTTTCAATTTTTAATGGAAGAGAAAAAGTTGGAACTCCATTCTCATTAAAATGTTCTCCACGACTACCATATTGATCTTGAATAATCCCATTTATAATACCTGCACTTGTTGCTATCATATATTACCTCCAAAGCTATTATTTATAGGCAAATTATAGCAAAGAGCTTTTATAACGTAAATTACTAACTTTTTTGTGGGTATTACTCTGGAATAACCTTTTTTTCAATCAATGTCTTTTCCATACCATGTTCCTTTAAGTAATCAATCCCAATGGATTGCATGATTTTTAGGGCATCTATAATCTTCATTCCCATATCCATTGTTAAAGAGTATTCCACACGAAGAGGATAACCATCAAATGATTTCTTTTCCACAAATCCATAATCAATTAATTCTTTTAATTGCTCTAATAGCATTTTTTGATTAATCCCATCAATATCTCTTTCTAACTTAGTTAATGATGTAGGACCTAATCGCAATCGCCATAATATAATAGATTTCCATTTTCCTTTAATCATATCGTGTACTAGTTCTAAAGGACACGTATATTCTTCTCTTATTTTCATTGTATCTCCTAAAAATAAATTCTTATTTATACTACCTTTGCAGGTAATTCACTTTTATATAATCAATCCATTTATCTTGAAGCTCCTCTTCTGTCATTCCAAAAATCTCTACAATACTATTTGGTTCCTTTATTAAGTTGCGTAACTTTTCATATCCAAATAGTTTAATTATTGACTCTACTATGGTATATGAGTATTGATATCCATTACGTGCAAAGAAAGTTTCAAAATCCGCTCCTGTATCTAGTTCTTTAAATGTAGGAATAATATTATTTTCTAATCCATTTTGAACAGTTTTTATTATCCAGTTTTCATTATTGTCTTTTGCTTCATAACATGCTATTCCTTCATTTAGCCATCTAGGTGTATTATCATTTATCTTATTTACTATCATGTGTACAAATTCGTGAACCGCTGTATTTAATACGTTATAAAAATCGGAACCTGGTGGTGGATTTAAAGGTGATGCTATTACAATTTTACCCACACCAATTCCGCCTCTCACCCAGTCAGGCGCATTTGGAAATCCTAAAGCCATATGAAGTTCATTATGGTCTGGGTGTATTTCTATCGTTAATTTTTCGTTAAGTTGCTTATTTAAGTTATTAGTAATCCTATTATAGTTATCTTCAAGGACATTAGACACTTTATCTATGCATTTTTTATCAAATTCAGTGTAACAAATTATGAAATTTTGAGTTTCTTTTCTTAAATTTAGTTTATAATCTTTCTCTATATTAACATTTTTAATTTTTAGATTATCTAAAGATTCATCTACTTCTTTTGCCATTTTAATTTTACTCCTTTATTGATATTTTTACATATAACCAAATATCTTTATTTAGCACTCATATTTATTCAATATTAATACAACTTTTCTATATATTAATTTTAAATTTTCAATAATATTATGGAATTGTATATTTGTTTCATAACCATTCTAATTATCTTTCTATACAAAGTTAAAATAATTAATTACAATAAGAATCATCAAAACTTTACCGATATTTGCGATAGTAGAAGTAACTATCACTCTCCATATTAGGTTGCTTGTGACCAATTGGAGTTCTTTTCTCAAACAATTTAAATTGCGCTTTTTCCGCCACTTTACATGACGCGATATTTTCACAATCGATAGTAAGAATCATATATGGAATGTCTGATACGCTTATGCACCATTCATACAATGCCTTTAGTGCTTCTGTTGCATATCCATTTCCAACATGATCTTCATCTATAAAGTATGCCATTTCCACTTCATTTAGTGTATCTTCTAATCCCATTCCAACCATGCCAATTAACTCATCTGTTTCCTTTAATGTCACAGCATATCTTTTATTTTCATAAATATCCTTTGAATCCTTTTGTGCCTGAAGCCAATCAATATAACCTGAAAGCCTTCCTTTAACAGTGCTATTTTCAGACCAGTCTTTCATAAACCTTATTACATCTTTTTGCCATATGATTTTCATTAAATTTTCTTTATCTTTATGTTGAAAATCACGAATAATTAATCTCTCTGTATTTATTAGCATATTTTTCACCTCATATTAAAATAATACTTTTTTCATTCTCTTTATTAATATAAAACTCTCTATAAAAATGTAAATTATCATAATAATTAATGGCATAATTAAATTAGCTATATTAAAATGCATAAGATTTAAATATGCTGTTGAAACTTCATTTATAGGAGGAAAAATCCACATCACATATTTTGAATATGGAACCTCATTAATTACTGGTCCTTTAATTATACTCATTAATACAATAAAGATTGCACCTAGTATGGCCATTTTTCTATTTGATATTATTCTTGGTTGCAATAACATACCAATTAATGCTCCTATTATTGATAAAAACATGTGGATAATAAATGAAACAACTATATCTCTGAATGTAACAGGATATTTAAAAACATTACAAATTAAATTATAAATAATAGGAAATCCAACAGATAATATAGAAAAAAATACTCCTACTACACCCATAAAAATAATTTTAGATATCCAATAGCGTGTATGACTCCTTAATTTTAATATTAAAACTTCTTCCGCAATTAATTCTATATTGCTGCAATAAGTAAAACCAATCCATGTCATTAAAGCAAAGAGAAAGGCTGCTGAAGATACCATGCTGCCTACAATATCAAGTAATCTTATGGAATAAGCCATTACCATATATATTATACATATAAAAAAAGGCATTATATATTTGTGAGATTTCATGTACATTTTAAAATTATATTTTAATACCGATATTAACATAAGCTACATTCCTTTTACCTTTCAAAATACTTTAAAGTATAACCATTATTAATCATTTCTACTAAAACCCTATTGCTTTCGCTTACTTTTGTTTTGAATTCTATATAATTCTCATTTTCCTGATAATCATAAATTCCATAAATATTTTGAGTCACAAAAGATTTATCTACTTCCTTTCTATAAAAAGTCATTAAAGCATGTTTCTCAGGACTAATATCTTCCCTCTTAATCTCAAATATTTCAGAATCTTTAACCTGTAATATTCTACTGGATAATTGATCTATTAAAAATAATTCGTGACATGACATTATTACTGTAACGCCATCTTTTATAAGCTCTCTTACCATTCTAATAAACGTTTTTTGTGAATCACTGTCCTGTCCAGATAGTGGCTCATCTAATAACAAAATATCTGGTTTTGACAAAAGTGCCTGAACTACGGAAATCTTTTGCAGGGTACCTTTAGATAAGTTTTTCATAGAAATGTTTATCATATTTTCTAAGTTAAACTCCTTATATAAGTAATTAGTTTTCTTCACAAAATCATCTTTTGATATTCCTTCTATTTCTCCTATTAACTTAATATATTCACCTGCTTTTATATTAAGAGGTGAAAAATTCTCTGGAATATAATTAAATTTAAGATTCTTGTCTCGAATAACCTCCCCAGAAGTTATACTTGTAAGACCGCACAAAATCTTTATTAATGTGCTTTTCCCCATACCATTATGTCCTGTTAAAGCAATACTTTCGCCTTTCATTATATCTAAACTTATATCATCAAAAATCAATCTATCATCATATTTTTTCACTAAATTTTTTACTTTTATTATTGGTATATTCATAATATGCCCCCGTTTATCATAATAAGCATGACCATCTTCGTATTATACCACTTTTTACATAATAATAAAAATAATTACAAACACCACAGATTTAATATCCCCTTTAAAGCTTAATGTGTAATAGTTATATCGAACCATTTATTAAATATGCCATGTTACATAAATTATAAAATAGTAGCTCCACTAATTGGCTCTACTATTTTATAACTTGTCTTATCTCTTGTAATCTGTATTTTAAACGTATTTTAATGCTAAATTATCCAGTTCCATTTTTAATTTTGAATTATTAAGCTTATCTGCAATTGGAGAAAATATTTCTTATGTAATAATCAAAGAATCGTTTAACAATCATATATTAAGCAATAAAATAAACCCAACAGAAAACTTATATTCTCTGTTGGGTACAGCGTTATATTGAAGTAGTTATTTGACAATTCTAATATACAATTCATATTAACTAAAGAATGAACTATATTATTCAGAATTTATATATAATATTAATAATCTATTTTAAATTCTTACCAGTAAATGCTAAAGGTAGAAGTTCTTCTAATGTATGTTCTAAATATTCTTCTGTGCTTTTAGCAATAATTATTTTAAAAGTCTTTAGATCACAGAACTCTGCCATAACTTGCCTACATACTGCACAAGGTGCACAAAAATCTCCTTCGCCAGGTTTTACCCCTTTTTTATTTCCTACCACTGCTATTGCAGTAAATTCTTTTTTCCCTTCAGAAATTGCTTTAAAGAAAGCTGTTCTTTCTGCACAGTTTGTTGGTGTAAATGCTGCATTTTCTATATTGCAGCCCTGATATATTGTTCCATCATCACAAAGTAAAGCCGCACCTACATTAAAATTAGAGTATGGAGTATAACAAAACTCTTGTGCCTCAAATGCTTTTTCTATCAATACTTTTGCATCTATCATATTTCATTACCAAACCTTTCTTTAAAATTCCAATATATTACTATATATTGAGGAATTAAATTGTACCACTATTATACAAGCATGTAAATATAATTTGATGTGATTTAATATAGATACTCAGCTTTTAATTTAGACTTATGCAATAATCCATTGGAATTAGAAACATTGTTATAGTGCATTTTCTTTGTATCTTTCTCCTACATCTTCTACTTCTCTCCTAAATCTTATAATCTGTTTTCCATCAGAAATAAATAGCCCTAATAATGTTAAGATAATTCCTATAATTGAAATAAAGGTTATTTTCTCATGTAAAATAACAGCAGATGAAGCAGCGGTTATTACAGGCACCATATAAATATATATGCTTGTTTTCACCACTCCCAAAATCTTAACTGACCAATTCCAAGTTACAAAGCATAGTGCAGATGCTCCAAAACCTAAATATAAGATATTCATTAGATTTGATACATCAGTAAATCTATATAATTGAAGCTTAAAATCACAAATAAATATGGCAGGTATCATAAAAATTAATCCATAAAAAAATACTTTACGGGTACAGATAATGGTATTGTATTGAAATTGACTAATTTTCTTCATGACAACAGAATAAACAGCCCATAAAATAGCAGCAAGTATTGCTAATATATCACCAAATGGATTTAATTTTAAAACAAATTTTCCGTTAAACTCTATAAGAAGTATCCCTATTATTGCTATTGTAAGTCCAATGAAAAAGTATGATGTTAACTTTTCATTATCTAAAAACAGATTGGCAAAAACAGCTGTAAAAAATGGAGCAATTGAAATAATTACACCTACATTAGTTGCAAGGGTATAGCTCAATGCGATATTTTCACAAAGGAAATACAAGGTTACTCCTGCTAATCCAGCCGCTGCAAAATAAAGTTCTTGTTTAAATTCAACCTTTTTAATATGATATGGGCATATGCAAAGCAATGTAAGATATCCAATTACAAATCTAAAGATCAAAATTTCAATTGGTGTAAAATCTTTTAATAATACTTTAGTTGAAATGAAGGTTGTCCCCCAAATTAATATTGTCATAACTGCTGATAAATGTCCTGCTTTAACTTTGTTATTACTCATTTTCTTTACTCCTACATCTATTAATAAAAATATTCATATATTGCTTTGGAGTTAATCCAATTAACTTTTTAAAAAAGTTTGTAAAATGACTTTGGTCTGTGAATCCTGTTTTGAATGCTACGTCTATTGGAGCAACTCCTTGTTCCAGCATTTTTTTCGCCTTACTAATACGAATTGTTTGAAGATAATTATATGGTGATATTCCCTTTTGCTTAGTAAAAGAATGTAACAAATAATATTTACTTAATCCAGTTAAATTGCTTAATTGATTCAATGTGATATTTTCCATATAATTATTTTCTAGATAATCGCACACTGTCTTAATTTCTGCACTAGCTTCCTGTATATTAATTTCAGAAACTGGGTTTGAATATTCCCTTATCAATTGCTCCATTATTAATAGAAACAATTCATCTTTTTTTAAATTCTTCTCCTCCTCCATTATCATAAGATGTAACTCTTTTAAGGAAGATGTAAGTTCATTACGGAATAAAACAAATTCCATAAAATTAGGTAGGTACTCTTTTCCTGTTATTTCAAAAGTGATTTTTTTCATAACATCTTTTTTAATATTAATGCACCTATAATCGAGTGTCCTGTCATCAATTTGTTCGCATGTATGAATATCACCAGGATTGAACACTATTAAATCCCCTGTTTCTATAATGTACTGCTTATTTTTGCACGACAAATATCTTTTTCCATTCTCAATAAACCCAATAACATAGTAGTCGTGAAAGTGATTTGGAAACTTCTGCATGATACCTTTAAAGTTATAAGCCTCTATGCTTAGCTCTGTATCAAAACAAACAGTCCTAACTTCGTTTAACATCTATTTTCCTCCTTTCCTTATGTCTGTTTTCTAAGAATATCATAGAAATTAAAATAGTTCTTGTATGATGTTGTTCAACTTTTTATTTACCATGATTTCAGAAATTAATATGTACAATAATAGATTTTTATATATTCTTGCCATCTCTCATATGGAAACCTTTTAAATATTATGATATAATTTCCATGTATAATTCAATGGTTTTGTGGGCTACTGGTATCACTTACCTCTTTTTTTGAAGGGAGGTGATACTTATCAGTAATGACGTTTTAACATTACTATTTCAAGGTGGATTATTCTTAATATCGCTGCTAACATTGATAGTGGTTCTTATAGAAAAAATCTCAAAAAAATAGTAGCCCCAGGTTCAATTGGAAGGCTACTATTTTTTTAATAAAAATCTTAGTGATACCAGTTGCCTAAGCAACTAGAATTATATACTATAGTGAAAAGCATATTGCAGTATGCTTTTCACTATTTTCATTTTTATACTATTTCCTTACACTATATGCAAGTTTTATTAAATAAATCATAGATTTAGAATCTTACTTATATTATATCAATTTTCACTAAAAAATAAACACATATTTTTATTGAAAACTACATCTGTAAAATATCCTTTATATTATTATATCTCCTAAAGTTATTAGTCTTACTCAGTTATTTCTATTCTATTCCCATCTGGATCCAAAATACAACTTTCATAATATCCATCTCCAGTATAACGAGGTTCACTTACTACCTCATAACCTGCATTCCTTAATGACTCAGTAAGATTATTAACTTTTTCAACACTGCCTACAGAAATGGCAATATGAATTAACCCAATATATTGATTAATTGTATCATTTAAATTTGAAGGAATTGTTGGCATCTGCATGACTTCAAGTCTTGCTCCTGAATCGAATTTAATAAAATATGATTCAAATTGTTTTTTATGATTAATATATTTATCTCCAGCAATTCCTTCAAAGTAAGTAACATAAAAGTCTCTTAATTTTTCTATATCCTTAGTCCATATAGCTACATGTTCTATTTTCATATTTGCACTTCCTTTACCATTGACTTAAAATTTCTACGCTGACCCATTAAATACAATTAAACATTGTAATCATCAACATCAAACTCATTGTTTTTATAATAATATTTACGATCTTCTTCCGTAATCTCACGTACAACCCTACATGGATTTCCTACCGCTATCACATTATCTGGAAGGTCTTTAGTAACTACACTTCCAGAACCAATTACAACATTATTCCCTATTTTAACACCTGGATTTATTACAACACTTCCACCTACCCAAACATTATCACCAATTATAACGTCAATTCCATACTCATAACCTGAATTTCTTGACTCTGGATGAATTGGATGCCCAGCAGTATAAATTGATACATTAGGTGCAAACAAAACATTCTCACCTATTATTACCTTTCCTACATCTAATATCGTGCAGTTATAATTAGCAAAAAAGTTATTGCCTACTTCAATATTTTTACCATAATCACAGTGAAATGGCTGCTCTATACAAACTTTATCACCAGTCTTACCTAAAATATCTTTAATAAGTTCCTCCATTCTATTCATTTCATCTGGACGAAGTAAATTATATTCATGTATTTTTAGCTTATTTTCCATTCTTTCTTCACTAAGTCCATCTAACCAAGCTTTATATGGTAATCCTGCTAGCATTCTTTCCTTTTGATTCATCTTTCTATTCCCCTTTTCTTCATCTATATAATTATTCTATTAATATCTAACATCTGCAAAACTTCATTAGTATAAAATACTTATTTTTCACCTTGAGGTACTTTGTATTTAAATATAGCAATTAATATTAAAGAAACACTATAAACAACTGTAAATGCCAATGAAAATGCTATTCCATTTCTCATTGTTGCTGAATATATCATTCCTGCAATAACTCCTGCAATACCTTGTACAAAGCTAATAAATGATATTCCTTCTGCAATTAGTTTATCATCTAAATGCCTCTGTGCAAATGCAAATGGAACAACTTGATGTATTCCAACTCCAATACCAATAATTGCAGTAGATAATATAATCACAAAGTAACTTGATATAAACAATGTTAATACATAAATAAGTGTTCCTATCAAAATAGCGCCCGACATCAATATAAAAATCATCTTTGTACAACCTTTCTTTGAAATATATATGCCAGAGGCACTCGATAATATCATAACAAAGATATTGCAAGGAGCAAGAACAACAGCACTAATGGTAGTGTTTGCTCCTAATACTGTCTGTGCATAAAGTGGTATGTAATTACCACTACATGAAATGCATGTAGCTATAAAAGTAATTAAAATAATTGTTACATATCCCTTTTGTTTTAGTAATTTTACAATAAATAATTCTTCTTTATTGCTTCTATTTATATGAAGATTTTCTCCTTTATCATATTCCTTTATGCTGCTTTTTATAATGATTCTATTTTTTGTTTTACTTCTTGTCATAAAAAATCCCACAAATATCATTCCAATTATAAATAAAGGAAACAGTATAGCAAGGGATATCCTCCAACTCCATCTCTCTGTAAATATTCCACAAAGTACTGGACCCAAAATGAGTGTCAATGAATAAACTGTCTGCATAATTCCAATCCTAACTGGATACTCTTCTTCCGATACTATATCGTTTATCATAGTAAATACATTTGCAAAAAATAGTCCCCAAAAGAAACCTGAAGCTCCTCTAGCAATAAGAAATACAGTTCCACTTGATGCTGCGGCACTAATTCCAACGCTTAAAGCAAACGCACCTACACTCCATATATACAATCGTTTACGTCCAAAATATTCTCCTGCTCTACCAGAAATAAGTAATGATATACTTCTTGCTAGTGGTTCTATTACAAACATAGCATTAAACAAATCTATCCTGCCATATTCACGAAAAGCTGTAGCCGCATAAATTCCTGTGCTCCCAACAAGGTAGGATGCACATATATTTATTATAACAAGCCCAATAAATACCATATCTGCCTTATCTAACTTTAGTCTTTTGGCTTTCATTTCTCTTTTTCCACCTTTTCAAATTAATATGACTACAGAAAAGATTTTAATTCTGATATAATATTCTCTTCATCCCTCTCACAATCAGTTCCCCCTATAGATATACTAGGTTTAGTTTTCCCATGAAAATCACTTTCTTCTTCAATTGCTTTCTTTCATTGTTCATATTATAATAATATTCCATGATGACTACTAAAAATATAAGAATAAATTATATTTTTATAACAATAGTATATTAATTGATATTCATACCGTTTGGAGGGGAAACTATGTTAAAGATGACACTATTAAATGATAACTCAGAAGTTGTATCTTATAACTTCGCGGATTTTCCTATTCGTGCAAAAAAGTCCTTGCTTTCAGACTATCCAGCTATGGCTGCTGCTAACCATTGGCATACCGATTGGGAGTTCACATTGCTTTTAAAGGGTAAAATGTCCTATTCCGTAAATGGAAAAAGCTATGAATTGCGAGAAGGACAGGCAATTTTTATAAATTCTGAACAAATGCATTATGGATATTCTACTGATGGCTCTGATTGTAGTTTTATATGTATTTTGTTTCCACCATTTCTTCTTTCTAATATTGCAAGAATTAAAGAAACTTATATACTGCCGGTATGTGAAGATACCTCCAACCCATTTTTTATATTGAATCCAGAAATCATCTGGCAAAGAAACCTAATTGAGACTTTGAAAAACATTTATAAATTATGTAATGAAGAAAAAGATGGCTTTGAATTACATGTCATGAGCCTTTTTAATGTAATATGTTTAAGCCTTTATAGCAATATAAAGGAGAGCATTTCCATTCAAGAAACAGCTGATGATAAAAAACTTGAGGCTATGCATAATATGATAGGATACATACAGAAAAATTATCAGAAAAAAATTACTTTAAATGAGATTGCTGCTGCAGGAAATGTATGTCGCAGTAGCTGTTGTGATATTTTTAAGCTTATTTTGAATAAGACTCCTGTTTCTTATTTAACAGAATATCGTTTAGAAAAGAGCATTGAACTGCTAAAGGTTTCTTCCCTTTCAGTTACTGAAATAGCACTTCAATGTGGATTTACAGGTTCAAGCTATTTTACGGAAATATTTCATAAAACACTAGGGTGTACTCCCTCTCAATACAGAAAAAAGAAATTTAATATTTTATGATAAAAAAGATTAGTAAGTGGTGAGAAAAATATTGTAGACAGAGAAATATTCTTAAAGTTGGTATTCTATTTCTCTCATCTGTAAATAAGAAATGTTCATACATATTTTTGTGTAGACATTCTATCCTCCTTAATCTTTAATATAGTAACTTATTAGGAAGATAGAATTTGTCCACTTTTTTTCATAAATCTTTTTGACTTTATTCTACCGTTTAATCTTCAATTAACAGATTTTAATCCTATATGATCTCTTTTATTTTTATAATTTCAGACATCATTTATATCATTAGTGCTACATACATTTTACCGATACTTTTACTACTACTTTTCTTATCTTTTCATTTTTTTCCAAATTACATGCAGGTCTATGGACATCATAAGGAAAAAATATAGCAAAAGTACCAGGATTCATTTTTAAATAAATTTCATCTTTTATATCATTTTCATAGAAGATATTATCATCATTCTCCAAAAGATTTTCATTAATTTTTTGCTCTCCTGTTTTTCTAGCAAACCCGATAATCTCCTTGCCATCAAGAGAATATTGTATATCTATAAATTTACCATGCGTTTCTGGCCTTCTTTCATCCAAAACCGCAGTTTCTGTTTCAAATATCTTTGCAAAAATTTCGTCTCCTTGAATTTCATATGTTCCATTCTCTAATACATTAAAATCTGTATTTTTTAAAAATTCAAGTGCTTTAACTATTGCTGCTGGATATATATTTTTTTCAATTTCTAAATGATTCAAATCTCCAAATATCATTTTATAATCACTCCTTCATCTATAAATTTAACAATTCATTCCAAACACCGTCATCTACAATAATTCCATTTTTCATTTGATCTTCTCTTTTATTCTTTGAATTTTCTCCAGGATAATATATTTCTCCTCCATCTTTTGTTGGTTGAGCCCCTTTAATATATTCTACAGTATTATCAAGTAATTGTTCAACCTGATCTTTTCCTAGTATTTTATATGGATCTATCGCAATAAATACTTGATTGCAACTTCCACAACTTCCTTTTTGAACTTTATCTATCTCAGCAGTAGCTAATCCACCTGATATTACAGCTGATATTACATCTAATAATATTGAAAATCCTGAACCTTTCCAGTAACCCATAGGTAGTATTCTCATACTTTCTTCAATTGGTCCTGGTTCTGAAGTTAAATTACCTTCTTTGTCAAATCCTCCAGGGAAAGGAAGCAATTCGTTTTTTAATCGTGTAACTTGTAATTTTCCATAAGAATATTGAGACATAGCCATATCTAGAACTATATTTCCCTTTTCTCTTGGAACTGCCATAATAAAAGGATTATTTCCTACACAAGTACTTTTAGATCCCCATGCAGGCATACAAGATTCTGTGTTTGTCCACAAAATACCTATATAACCTTTATTAGCTGCATCCCATCCATATGTTCCGCCTCTCATCCAGTGAGTTGTATTTTTTAGAGTAACAAGTCCAATCCCCTGACTCGAAGCTATTTCCATGGCACGATTCATTGCAAACTTAGCATTAAGTATTCCTGGCCCCATATTTCCCTCATAGTTTTCTACTGAAGAAAATTTATTCACCAAAGTAGGCTCCGCATTAACATCAACCCATCCCTTTTTTGCATAATCAACAAATCTGCTAACACGATTTAACCCATGTGAATAAACTCCATCTGCACTGCTTTCTGTGTGAATTTGTGCACAAATATCAGCTTTTTTCTCTTCCATTCCAACTGATAATAATACACGCTTAATTTCATTTTTCATTGTTTCAAAAGATACTCTTGTCATAAACAAATCCTCCATTTCATTTTTTGTTTAAATTCTTGCATTATTTAAACATTTACATAGATAATATTTTTCTTTGACAATTTTATAGCTTGTGTAAGTTTTCTAATATTAGATAAGTTTTTTATGAACTTTTGTTTTTCCTTAATTTACAATATTATTATTCTATAAATTTTGTTTAATTATCAAAAGTCAGTACAATTTTTCTAATACTAGGATCCCTACTATCTACGAAATCAAATGCCTTTTGTGCATCTAAAAAATTAAATTTATGAGAAATGCTATTTGTTAAATCTAACTTTTCTTCTGCAACTAAGTTAAGAACCTCCTGGAATTTTTTATTTTGTAACCTAGAGCCCCTTACATCCAATTCTTTTGCAGTAATTTTGAATTGTGTAACAGCTGTTGGTTCTACAGAGAATCCCATTGTAATTACTCTACCTGCATTTCCTGTTAACTCTAAAAGTGTAGCAAGAGAATCTTTTGTGCAAGCTGCATCTATAGAAACTGTTGGACCGTATCCGCCAGTTAATTCTCTAGCTTTTGCTACAACATCTTCTTTTAAAAGATTAATTCCATATGTGGCACCATTTTTCTTCGCTTCTTCTATTTTTTCATCTACTACATCTACTGCTATAATAGTAGCTCCACTTAATCTTGCAATTTTTAATATGCTGCTGCCTAGAGCACCACATCCAAGAATAAGTAAAGTATCTTCTTTAGAAAGCTCTGCTCTTGAACAACTTTGTACTGCAATGGTAGCTGGTTCAATCATTACTGCATCTTCATATGATAAATTATCTGGTAATACATATACATCAGATTCTGGTACTGCAATATACTCACGATATCCACCATGAATATGTACCCCTCTTACCTTTAAGCTAGCGCAAACATTTCCCCTTCCTTTTCTACATGCATAACACTCACCACAATTTACCACTTGATCTACAATTACTCTATCTCCAACTTTAATCTTAGTAACATTACTACCAACCTCTACTACTTCTCCTACCATTTCATGACCAATAACTCTTGGATAAGTAGCCGCTGCGTTTTGTCCATGATAGATATGCACATCAGAACCACAAATTCCAGCCGCTTTCATTTTTATCAATACATTATCATGCTCAGTTATTGCAGGCTTATCCATTTCTATTATTTGCAAATCATTTGGTTTGTTAATCATAACTGTTTTCATAAGACTTTCCTCCTTTTTTAAGATAGCTTCTTCCAGTTCATCCTTTTTTTAAATCAACAAATTCAGACATTAATTTCTAATTTACATACGTGTCTGATTTGTATAATTCCATTTAATATAATGAAATATTCACTAGAACTATTGCAATAATATAGAATGAACAATTATAATAGAAACAGCTATCCAGACTCTGTTATTAGGTTCTTTATCTTCAGGTATATTGTATATTAATTCGATTACATAAAACATGTACAATGTGCTTATATTTGTACTATATTACTATATTTTATAGAGAAGTTATACGTGCTCAATTATTCAATGCTTCATCGAATGCCAGTCATATATATGTCAATAGTTCAGATTACTATCTACATAAATAACAAAATGAAATTTAGAAAGGAGCGATTCTTATTAACTTGTTCAATATCGAAGATTTCGAAAATATTTTTACACAAATTACATATGTAGCCAATCGTGAATGTACTCCTAATTGGCAATTCAAAGGTTCCCCTATCTACGATAAACATAACATTATTTTCGTTTATGATGGTGAAGCTGTGTTAACATGTAACAACAGTGAATTTAAAGTTACTAAAGGAAGTCTTGTATATTACAGACCAGGCGATTCTCGTAAGGGATATACTTTTCCAGATAACTTAATGAAGTGTTATACTATAGATTTCCTATATACATTGCCTTATTTCAATGGTGATAGTTGGGAACTACGTAATGCAGAATTACCTTTTTCCAGCATAAATAAGATTGAAGATAAATTCTTATTTTCTCATCTGTTAGACTTATTTTCTAAGTTCACAAGAACTTGGTTATTTGAAAAACATAATCGAGTTATTAAGGGTAGAGCTATATTTTCAGAAATTTTATCTCTACTTTTACAAAAAAACTTCGAAAATGATTTTAATTACGATAATATACGTAAAGTTGAAAAAGTGATTTCATATATGACAGATCATTTTACTGATAAGTTAACATTGAATGATCTATCATTGGCTATTAATATAAGCCCATCCTATTTAGAAAATATTTTTAAAAATGTCACAGGGAAATCTCCCATTTCATATCTAATTGATATACGAATTCGTAAATCAAAAGATTTACTAAAAGATGGTCATACAGTATCTGATGTTTCATCTTTAGTTGGTTTTAATGATATTTTTTACTTTAGCAAATGCTTCAAAAAATATGTAGGAGTATCTCCTTCTCAATACAAATCAATTAACATAAGTTCGATGGAATGATTTAAGAAGATTCATATACATGTCCGCCAAGCTCAGCAGTTCTACAATCTTTAACCAAATAAAGTGTTGTTAAATAACATGAATCACAAATTGTATGACTGACTATTATCATAATAGCTTATTGGAGGTATGGTATCTAAAATAGCACCTCCATATCTATGCTATAATAAATTTAATATATCAATCGTAAATTATAAAAAAAGAAAGGAGTAATACTCTTGGATAATATAAAATGTGAGCGTAGAATATATAATTTTAAAAGTAATACTCATGCTCATGAATATGGACAACTTATCTTGCCACTTAAAGGTGCCCTTTCTATAGAAACTGATTATAAGAAATTAGATTTAAAAGATGATTCATTATTCTTTCTTCCTCCAGATTGCAAACATACTTTTAATGCTGATAATAGTAATGAATTCTTAGTATTAGATATACCTGATAAAATGCTCAACAAATATGACATGGAAAAAATGTGTGGTGGACAGGATATTTTGTTTGATGAAAAATGGAAGGCAATAAGATATTTATTGTTAAATGAAGCTGATGTTCACAAAACATCTAGTTCCATAAATAACTTATTCCTCTACTTTTATAATTTTATTACTACTGAAAATTCACCTAATTCCATTAAATATATTAATGATAATTTTACCGAAGATATTGATTTAAAAAAGCTAGCAGATATAGAGCATTACAACGTCAGTTATTATAGTGAATGGTTTAAAAATAATATGAGTGTTTCTCCTACTGAATACATACAAAATTTAAGAGTAAAAAGAGCAAAAGAACTCCTTTTAAATACAAACTTAACAGTTTTGCAAATTTCTCAAATGGTTGGCTATGAACACAATTCATCATTTACCAAGGTATTTAAAAACTTAGAAAAAATATCACCTGCTGAGTTTAGAAGAAACATCAAAAAATAGACTAAAAAACAACTGTATTTTAGCAAAGATTTATCTAACAGAAGCGATATAATATAGATATCCAAAATAATAGTCGTGCTTATTGTATGAACTTACCTAAAATTATAAATGTTAAAAGAATTAGCTTATATAAAGAGAGGATATGCTTTAGTATGAAAGAAAAAATCACTAAATTGATAAAAAACTTTGTTAAAGAATATGAGAAGCAAGATGATATTTCAACAAAATGGGGTGAGCCTTTAGTAGGTTTTGCTGATGCTAATGATCCTTACATTTTAAATTTTAAGGAGCTTATTACACCAACTCATAAATTACCAACAGATGTACTTTCCGATGCATCAATTGTCATAGCATACTTTGTCCCATTCACTAAAGAATTGGCTAGAACCAATGGAACTCCTGGTGATGTTTCCTCTCCCGAATGGGCATTAGCTTATGAAGAAACTAATGCAATGTTTGTTAAGCTTAATGAATATATGATATCAGAACTGCGGAGACTTGGATATCATGCAGATATTTCGCCAGAAGCTTCTACATTTGACCAGAAGATATTAAAAAGCAATTGGTCTCATCGTCATTTTGCAAGAGCTGCTGGTCTTGGAACCTTTGGTATCAATAATATGCTTATATCTAAGGTTGGATGCTGTGGAAGGTATAACACCATTGTAACAAATCTAGATGTAAAAGCAGATTCGCCTTTAAAAGAAGAGCTTTGCTTGTATAAAAAGAATGGAAGCTGTGGTGTATGTGTAAAACATTGTCCATCAGGTGCATTAACTTTAGATGGATATGATAGACACAAATGCTATGTGGTACTAATGAAAAATGCAGAATTATATACAGAGTTTGGAAGTTCTTACACCGATGAATCTGGTGATGAACCAAACAGTATAGGTAGTGAAGTATGTGGAAAGTGCGTAGTAAATACACCATGCACATTTTTTATCAAATAGCTTGCATCTACGACATTCCCTCTCTACTATAAATAGACTATTTAATAAACTCAAAAGTTTATATATAAAATTCTTCCACCACAATATAAAATGCTCTAAACTTAAGAACCTAAATATAAAACTTGGCTTCTCACTTTTAGAGCATAACTTTTAATGAATATTTTTATTACATCCTCACATAATAATTTTAGTTATATAGTATATACCTTAAAATTATGAAAGAAGGCTTATCAAATGAAAAAATTCATATATACTCTTTCTATCTTTTTACTCCTATTATTTACCTTTAATACAATAACAATTACCGCTCAGTTAAAAACGTATTCCCAGGGCTTTTATGCCATGAAAGATTTGAATTTAAGAGAAAATGTTAGCTATAAAGTCCAGAATCATGAGCCTTATGTTGAAGGGCTATTAATAGTTGTCGATGCTGATAGAAAAATACAACAACTTATTCGAATACCCGCTAACTCCACTGAAATTCCTATAGCCCCTCTTAAATATGATTATAGATTTATAATATATAATAATATTCTTTTGACTTTTTCTTAAAAGGCACTTCTGCAGTGCCTTTTTAATTTGCTTTAATGCTAAATTTTCTATAATTATGCATTATTTCAGCTATAAAATATATCGCAAATTCTCTTTCAACAATAAGGTAAGTATAAATCCTTACGTTAATGTGAAGATACAATCTTTAATCCAACTATCCCAATCACTATAAATCCAATACAAATTAGTCTAATTATATCAACAGGTTCTTTAAATAGTATTATTCCTAAAGCTACAGTTCCAACTGTACCAATTCCAGTCCAAATTGCGTATGCAGTGCCTAAAGGAAGACTCTTTAATGCCAACGATAAAAAATAGAAACTTGCTATCATACCAATTATCGTAAATACACTTGGTATAAGCCTTGTAAATCCTTCTGAATACTTTAAACCTATAGCCCATCCCGTTTCAAATAAACCTGCAACAATTAACATTAACCATGTCATAAATTTCACTCTCCCTATAATATTTATAAATAGATATAGTTCATAGACTGTATAGTTTTGCTACTTTAAAAGTTATCAAACAATTTGGCTTATAAATTTCTTATTATAAACATTAGGTAATATTTTCATTAACTATTTAGTAATTCCTTTAAGATCTCCTCAAATCTTTCATCAGTTATACCAAGCTTTTTCTTAAATCTTTCATCTTCCATTCTTTCAAATATTATCTTATCAGGAGATATTTCTTTAATAATTTTTTTCATCTTCTGAATTGACTCCTCATCATCGTTATATCCCTTAATTATAGTAACCTCAAATATAAATTTTCCATTGTACTGTTTATTAAAGGAAACCATATTTGAAATATATTCATTAAGAGTATATCCTTCGATTGGCCTTTGGATTTTTTGAAAATCTTCTTCTGTTATTGTTTTTATTTCCCCAATAACCTCATCACATCTATTGGCTATTTCTATGTATTCATCTCTGCCTAGTAAATATCCATTAGATAGCAGTCGTACTGGTAAACCTTTATCTTTAATTAGGTCAATTATATAACCAATTTTATCATTAACTAGCGCCTCCCCTTTGGAGTTAATAAAGATTAATTCTGCATTAGCATTTTCTATCATACTTTTTAGTTCTTTTAATGAATTATCCATTTCATCAAATGACTTCTGAGTATCCACCTTATTTTGCGACCTTCCAATAGGACAAAATATACAATCAAAGTTACAATGCTTTTCAGGAAGTATGTTAACCTCCAGTACTCTTTTTCCATCCTCAATATAAATATCTTTATAACTGAAACTACTCATTAATTTATCCTCCTGCAAATTACTCTATTGTTACTTCTTTATTATTAATGTCAAGAATCGAGACTTTACTTAGTCCACCTAAACTATCCTGTACGACTTTTGATAAATCCTTTAGAGCATTCTCAAACTCTTCTGCTCTTCTTTCATCGATTAATTCAATGCATAAAAGAGCATTTTTTGTATTTTCAGTAAGCATTGTTCTCACTGCTTCACGCCAATTAAAACATCTGCATATTGCACCTTTATCATCTTTGTAAACTACTTCTCCTTCATATGGAGGTGAATTTTCATCTGTTCCAAGTGGAATAAATTCCTCATTTCCAACGGCAATAGTTAACCTTATATCTCCTGCAAATTTATCTATATCCTCACCACCACATGGCAGTCCATATCTTAATGAAATAGAATTATAAATATCAACTAATGGATTAATAGTTCCTAAATTATTTCCATTATTCACTCGCTTTAGTAATGCCTCAATGGATGATCTTGCGCCTTTCTTTGTTTTAAACTTTTTAAATGCTTCTCTCCATACTTTTATAACTTCATTACTACTGAATTCTATATTACTTAAATATTTCAAAGCTTCCTTTTCTGAATTGCAAATCATATTCTTATACTTGTCTTCATCTTTTATTGAGTTATCTATACCTTGGCAAATAACAACACCTATCCTCGCATTAGGAAATAGACTCCAAAAATCATTTTCAATAATAAATTTTTTCATTAAACTGTGCCTCCTTAATAATAAAAATAAAAAAAGCCAAGGAGATATTGTAAAATATCTCCCAGGCTTTTATCCTTCCGTGAACATAGTATAAACTATGTGTTTTCTCTCGGACCTGCCAGTTACAAACTGCGGAACCCTAGAAAACTTAAATATATAATTAAATTATAATTTGTAATCTGAAAATTGTAATTTAATTTTAGCACAATACAAATGTTAAATCAACTCTTTGTGTAATTACTTATCAGTAAATTCTGCATCCATAGCATATTCTACTGATGTCACCTTATTCAATTTTTATATGATGTAATTCTATTAGTTACTTTTGCTTTAAATTTACTTAATAATAAATTGGTTTTGTCCATCTTATTTTACCAATCACTAGATCCAGAATCTGAGCTAGATGATGAGTCATCTGAACTTGAGTCGCTATCTGAATCCCAACTAGATGATGATTCTTCTGATCTTGAACTTGAGTCATCATCTGATCCCCAACTAGATGATGAACTATCTGAATCTGAACTTGAATCGCCATCTGAGTCCCAACTGCTTGTACTGTTATCTGAATCCCAATTACCAGATAAATATACTGAATCGCTACTTGAATCTGATGATGAGTTAGACTCCTTAGAACTATCATTATCCAAGCTATTAGAAGTATATGATGAAGTGTCCCTATAATGTTCGTTATCATCTCTATATCCATGTTCTTCATGATAATGCTCATTATAATGTTCATGATGGTTACGTGAAGATTCAGATACCATTTCACCTACGATCATACCTTCTAGAAAATCATTATTACTATTGTTGTTATTTATTATAGTAGTATTATTTACATGGCCGCCTGAAGGATATGTATCATAATTGTTTGATCCATTATCTGATGTCCTTGTTGAGTTATTATTAAAAGCTGAATTATTGTTATTAAAATTAGAAGAAGACTCATTATTGTTTCTATAATCAGAGTCATTTCCATGACTTGAATAATTTTGTTTTGTTTCACTTTTACTTATATTACCTGAATGAAATGAGTTATCATCAGAATCTAAATATGATTCTAAATTATTTTCCTCAGCGAATTTCTTTTTTCTTTCTTCATAATCTTTATTCATTTTATTTTTTATGACTTTAAATAATATTATTGCAATTACTATGATAGCTATTATAATAATAAATACCCCAAAATAATTTGTTTTATGCGATACAGTTTTTGAATAACCATCCTTTACCACTTCAGCTTTGCCAGTATTAACTGCCTTAGTTGTAACTTTTTCATCGAGTGCCTTTCCAACTTTCATAATTCCACTATCAAAATTGTTAGCTTTAAAGTCTGAATTTGGTAATGCTACAATATTAGATATATCTGATTGAGACAAAATGTCATTTGCCTTATCTCCAACTAAAATTTTATTTTTCTTATCACCTATTGATGTTACAAATAAAATGTACTGCTCTCCACTTATATTGCTCTTTGCATATTCTTTAGAGTAATCATCAATACTTTTTCCATTCAATGTTTTGACTATATCAAATTTAACTATTACATCTGTATTCTTTTCTATCTTGGCTAAGTTTTCTTCAACAGTATTAATAGTATCTTGTTTTAAAACTTTGCCATCATCTACTATATGCTTACCTGCTGCATACACCCCAATTGTCATTAGTAATAATAATATTAAACTTGATAAAATAATTTTCTTTAATTTCATCTCTTTTCCTCTCTTTTTTATAATTTATTTTTGATATAGTTAGTTTATATACTATAAATTAACTATAATTTGCCTTAATTTTAAAAAGTCTATTGAGTATTAAATTCACTTAAATTCAGATATCTTTCCACCATAATACTTTTAAATTTAAAAATTATTACTCTTGATTATATTAATTATTAAATTTAAAAATTACTATAAATTGTTATAAATTATATATTTACAATCTTCATAGATGCTAAAATCAACAGATTGTACTACTTAACCAGTCAATCTGAATCTAACTTATATATGCAATTTTATTGATTACTCTTTGATTTTAATACAGATCATTATAATTTATTGTCATTAAATACAACAAGTACTGTAGTTCTGTTAGTCAATAGAATTCATAGTAAGTATATGAAAAAGTTTTATAGGTAATTGTTTTCATTCTATATCGTAACGCCTAGACTTACTATATTCATAAAAAAGCTCTCATCTTGCATTCTCCTGTAAATTTAAACTCATTTTCTATTATAAATAAATTATAGCATAATTTGTAACAATTTTATTATTATATTTTCAAATTATATCATCTTTTGCCATTATTTATTTAATTATAATATCTACTCTTCTAATATTTATTAGTATTTTAGGCACAAAAATACTCCCTTTAATGTCAACAGATTTCTATTTTTTATCTGTTGACATTAAAAGGAGCATATCACTTCTGAAATAATTCTATGCTTATGTATTGCATAAAACTACGCTTTAATTATTTCACTATATTGGATATTATCCTTATAGTTATCAAGAACTACTTTTCTAATATCCATAATATCATCTGGAAGATTATTTATGTTAAACCATTTTAATTCAGAACATTTATCTTGTTCCATTATCTTAGGAATGCCATCATACTTATTAACTTCAAAATAAATGTCATAATATGTTCTTCCTCCAGTATCGTTAACACGATGGGATAAATGAGCAAAAGATAATCCTTCTATTTTTACTTCAATTCCTAATTCCTCTGCACATTCCCTTATAACAGCCATTTTAGCTGTTTCATTTTCATCAACATGTCCACTACCTGCTAAATCCCATTCTCCATCTTTATAACCGGTATTTTTCCTTCTATGCAGTAAAATTTGCACATTGCCGTCTTCCTTTTGTAAGATAATTGGAATCACTGCTGATAATGATTTAAAATGTTCTCCCATTTCTTCACCTCTAGAAATTACTATTTATTTCATAATGATTATAACATATATAATATTATTTAATTTATTTGAATATCAATTTGATTTTATATGATAAATATTTACCATTATCTCGTTAAAATTTAGAACTTCATAATAAAAAAAAATTATAAAACTCATTTACTTTTTAATAATTGTATATTTAAAATAGATGTTCTCTGTTCAAAAGTCTATGGATTAAACTTCAGCTTTTTTACTCATAATTGCTTTAATATTTAATATAATACATATCAAGCTTATAATAAGGCTAATCATAGATGTGTAATAAAAGAAAGAGCCACTTCCATATATCTTTATTAATCCAAAAAAGCAATACGCGGGTCCAATATCACCACCATCAAAAAGAAATACATTAAAAAGAATATATGTTAATAAACCAAGATAAAATGCTTTCCTTTGTTTAACTGCTCCTTCTTTGCGACTCGTTAAAACATAAATTATACCTGAAATCAATATTATAGTGTTATATGCTAAAAATGGGATAATAAAAATTACTCTTATCCAACCTAAGTTTAAAATATACGAAATAATGCCAACTATAACTGTTAATACTACTAGCACTAAATCAGCTGCTTGTTGTTTAGTTTTTATCAATTCTAATTGCCTCCTAATATCACAAGTTAATATATATATTTAAAAGTTAATGCTTTTTACAATGTGATTTAATATGCTATAAAAATATATACTGTTTTGCTCTCTTATTAATAAGCTAATGTTCTGAATGAAATATAATATAAATTGTAGATATATTGTTATTTAATCTTTTTATTATTAAATGGCAATATAAAAACAATAAAGTAGAAAGTTGCTCCAGCTAAAAAAGATTTAAGCAAAAAGTGATATTCCCTTGAAGAAAAGTTTTCAATAATTGATGTGCCAATAATATTAAATACTGCAGCAATTAGAAATAAGCTAATTCTCATATGTCTTTTACTATTTATTAATCTTTCTATACCTAATTTTTGGCAAAAAAAGTCCGTTATAAAATATGCTACAAAGCAAGCCACAAACCCTAAAAACAAGCTATTCATAAAGATCATTCCCCTTATAACATAAATAATGAAATCAAGTTATTCTTTCTCCATATTCCTATTATAACATATACTGTAAATTTATTTTTGTTTGTCCAAAATTCAAGAAATGTATCATTTATTTCTTCTACTAAATATTTTTACACATAGCTGTAGTAAACAGCCACTTATAATTGTTAGTATAATATAGCTAATTATATTGTGTTTCAATTTGATAATTTCAAATCCTATATAAAAAGTTAAAAAAAATAACACGAATATAGTTAGAGAATATATTATTCGAAACATTTTATCACTTTTCATGTATTATCACTCTCCAATAAAATACTATTATTAATTATGCGGTTAGCTTGTCTTAGTTGCTTACCATTGTCAGGACACTATTCATTTTAAACTAGAATTATGCTTTTAATATTCCCTGCTATTATTTTAACATTACTGGTCCAAAGCCAAGCATTCCTGTAATAAATAACAGAAAAATGTTTTCATTATTTTGAATTGTCTTTTCTATCTAAAATATAATGAAAAGAAATAATAAATGGAATTATACAAATAAATCCTACCAGCATTTGTATTGGAAAGTTAAAGTAGATTCTTTTATGGTAATAGGCATTTGTAGATAGAATTGATAATAAATATCCCAAAATTGTACACGTACAAATCTTTTTCATGTGATTGCGTTTTGTGATAAAACCTAATATAGTTCCAATTAAACTAATAATCGCTAGTGTACTCATCCATAAAATAGTACTATGCCATAGTGAAACCCTTGCCGATAATTGACTTAAATCATGCAAAAAAGACATATAGAAAAAAACAATTATACTCATTAATAAGTTTCCTATAAATAGACTTAATTTACTTATACAAGCTAACATTGGCTTAAAAAAGTTATTTATAGTAATCACACCTTTCTTTATTTATATATATTATAAGTGAAAATTCACTCTTGACTAAAAATCCTGCTCAAATCCACAATCATTCACTAATTGTAATATATTTTGTAAAGGTAGTATTACTTAATTTTTAAAAAATATCACTGTAATTTACTACGTAAAATTTTAGTATGGCGCATAAAAAAATCGCAAATTCAATTTTCTTGAATAATGCGATTTTACAATTGTTGTTTAATTCCATTTATTCATGATATGAGAAGATCATGAAGGAATTATGCAGTGATGAATTAGCTATATTTTAACTCAATATACTCTTTATTGCATAAATTGTATGGTCGATATCATTAACGTTAATACCATAATGAGTTACTAACCTACAGGTGGTTGAGTCAACAACTTTAACTTTTACACCATATTCTTGTAAAGCATTATCCAAATAGAAAGCATCTTTACCAACACAATTAAGATTAATTTGAACAATATTAGTTAAAGTCTTTTCAACATCAACTAAACTCTCATTGAATTTGGTAAGCTCAACTGCTAATCGCTTGGCGTTTAAATGGTCGTCTTGAATCCTATCAACCATAGTTTCAAGTGCAACAATTCCTGCAGCGGCCATATGGCCTGCTTGTGCCATAGCACCTCCTATTCTATGCCTTATAACTCTGGCACGTTCAATAAACTTCTTGCTCCCCAAAAGCATACATCCAACCGGAGCGGATAACCCCTTACAAAGTGAGAACTGCATAACATCAACACCTTTACACAATACCGAAGGTTTCTCATTAAGTGCGGCAGCAGCATTAAATATACGCGCACCATCCAGATAGACCATCATATCATATTTATGTGCAGTATCGCTAACACTGGATATATACGTTTCTGTAAGAGGTATTCCTCTGTTCAAATCATATGTATTCTCAAGACACAACACTTTTACAGAAGATGATTGAATTCCGCGAAATTCTACAGCACGCTTTATATCATTTAAGTCAAACATACCGTCATAACTTTTAAGCGGCCTTGCCTGCACACCCGACAGTGCAGCAAGCCCTCCATTCTCCAGGTTATATATATGTGATTCCTCACCTACTAAAACTTCATCTCCTAAATGAACGGTAGCCATAATTGCTATCTGGTTTGCCATTGTTCCTGAAATTACGAACATAGCAGCTTCCTTATTAAATAAACTGGCACTCATTTTTTCCAGTCGATTTACTGTTGGGTCTTCACCAGCAAAATCATCGCCCACTTCAGCATTTGCCATTGCCTGCCGCATCTCAAATGTAGCTAATGTTACTGCATCACTTCTATAATCTATTATTGAATTCATTTTAAACCTCCATAATTTAATACATTAAATTTTAATGATTTTTTCATTCGTCAACCATATAAGTATAATATATGTCGCACAATTATTTACTGTTATCAATTAATTACAACATAAATTGTAAATATCATATTATTCAATTTTCAAAGAACATTTTTATAATTTACTACGTCAAATCTACATATTGTGCATAAAGAAATATGTAAATTCCCCCTCCTGAATAATACGATTTTAGCATACTATCTAATATATATTTCTTCACTAACGCTACTATTTCTTATAGAAGCACATTTACCACTTAATGTATCTTGATTATCAATCTTTAAAATAACTATTTCATACTCAAAATTTATTCCACCGTATGCCAAAAACATCTGTCTATCATGAGTTGTACCAATTCCATGTAATTGCACTTGATTATTTATAGACCAACTTAAGTCATATAAATCATTACTTTTCTCTTTCTTTATAATTTTTAGGTCAAAAACAGGAGATTCATATTCTTTTATAAAGTACCTAACCTTATAATTACCTTCAAAACTTTCGCTTGTTTCATTCCTTAATGCAATCCCAGAACCTAATGTATCAAAGTTCTGTGTTGAAGCCCAAAGAGCTGAATTTGAGCGTAAATCTCCTATTTGTTTATACACACCAACTCCAGCCATTGGAACTTGCTTTAAATACCTTGATACAAGTAGCTTGTCATCGACCAAAATTCCAATTCCGGAATACTCATAGCTAGAATTTTCTTCATCTCTCCTCCAATTGCATTTATATGTTTCACCTATCTTTTCAATATTAAGATTCCCTTTCCCATCATTAGATTTCCATTCACCTAAAATACATTCTTCTTTATAGCAGTTCATTATTTCGCCCTCCCATAATCATATTTACTATATCAATAGCAATTTAATACTATTATGGTAAATTATATCATAGCATGCAGCAACTTATGGCACAACTTATAAAATTCATAGTTTATTAACTATTGTTAAATAGTTATTCTATGAAATATAAAAATCGCATTATTTAATTTTCAAAGTTTATTCTAGTTAATTAGAAAAGATAAGATTTATGGCCGCCTTATAAATTGAGATTTAGTGAATTTTGGTTGTATATCTGCTATTGTATCGGGAAATAAATTTCAATCTGTGATTCTTTATCTTCAGCTCCTAAAAATTTCTCTGTATAGCATTCCAAATCATCTCTGTCATCTAGTTGAAATCTACTATTAGGAAACCAGACACCCCAAATATAATAATATGTAGAAATCAAGTTTTTTACTGCACCTTTGTGTATAAATTTAGCATACTTTCCGCCACTAATTTCTTTTAATTCCATTCCTTCTGGAATATTATTGTCACTCGATGTTTCAATTCCTATAAATAAAGTGGTTTCACTATTTTTATTAAATGTATTTTGCAGGCATGTACCACTTGTTTCATAAATACTATATCTATTATTATTCATTGAAATATACTTTTGCTTCTCTAATTGAGCGTTCAACTTTTTCCACATTTCAATACTGTTATTTTTCTCAATACTCATGTAACATCTAAATCCAACAACACATTTAGGTTGAAATGTTACTATTTCTGGTTGAAGATTTACATAATTGGATTCAGTGATTTTATCAATTTGCATTGGATTATGATTTCCAATCAACACATCAATACCATTCTTTCTATATTCCATCGGTGTAATGCCATATCTCTTCTTAAAAGCTCTTGTAAAACTTTCAGCAGACTCAAAATACAGTGAAATTGCTATATCTAAAATCCTTTTGTCGCTATGTACAAGATTATATGCCGCTTGAGTCAATCTTCGGCTTCTAATATAGCTGCCAATAGTTTCACCCATCACTACTTGAAAATAACGATGGAAATGATAATAAGAATAGGAAACTGCACTCGCAACTGATTCTACAGTCAATGGCTCATACAAGTTCGTTTCAATAAATATAATTGCTCTACCAATAATTTGCTTGTCTTTCAATACAGTTTCCTCCTTATTTAAGGCATAATATTATAAAAATCTTTTCCCGCTTTTTCACAGGGGAGATTCACAATAATTTCTTGCTCTTGTAGCTTTTCTACCATAAAAGTTTTCCATTCATTTGCTTGAGGCGAACCAAATGTCATTTCTATTTTTTTCTCGGTTGTATTAAATACCATAGAACGTAAAGTTCCAAAAAATTCAGGATAATAGTGACAACACAATCCTTTTGGATAAGATGTAGATAAGATATCTTTTAAATCTTTCTCTGATATTTTTTCTTTTTCACAAAACATTTTTTCTATTGCTTTGTAACGAATCACCGAGTTTTCAATCAACATCTTTTCATATGGCTTTATTTCTGCTAAAACTGTATGGTTTGTAGAAATAAGAAATTTCTCCTTAGATTCATTATCCAAAATACGATATGATTTATGACCATCTATACACTGTAACAAGGCAATTTTATTACTATTATCAGCGAGCATCAAATTTATATTATACCCAATAGGCGCATCCATTGCCCATGCAATAGCTTCCTCAACATTTTTGCAATTTTCCAAAATACTTCGAATAACAACCCAAAAAGAAAAACCAGTTACGCCTGCTTTCTGACCTCCCTGAAAGTTACCAACAGGCAATCCATTACTAGCTTTACAAGCTGCCAATCCATATTCATTCATCCCATCACATCGTCCGAATAAATTAAGTGTAGAACCAATGTAACGATATTTCCCTCTAACAGCTGTATACGCAAAACACATTTCTTCCATCTCATCATTAAAATCGTAGTTACGTGCCATCAAAGTGTGTCCATTTTCAATCTTGTTTGGTACTGCAGACATTAAACTACATCCACGTTCTAAATATGTCATTGCATAAAAAATTGCTTGTTCTTTGGAAATTCCAACTGTATCTACGAATCCTTCGATTTCCTGATTTACACCACTGCAATATCGATCAAGCAGAGTGAATATTTCTTTTAATTTGCTTTGTGGATAGGCATTAGGTGGTAAAATCATATTTTTCAATAAATCAGGTTCCGATAAAATCCAATTGCCAATCTGTGTTCCAACCTCATAACTTGTTCCTACAAAATTCTTTAAATATGTCTTTGTCTTTTTCATAAGAAACACCTCATCTTTCAAAAGAATTATAAGCTAAGATAAGGTAACATACTTGATATTTTCTGCGGATTTTTTATATAATCTTTTATCCAAATCACCATTTACTACCACTTGATTGTAACATATTTTGTAAATACCATGCTGTTCAATTATAAAAAAACAGTTATTAATACACTATAATAACTGTTTAGTAAAATTATATACATAGCTATAACTATACCTTATTTATTGCATTTCCATAATATCAGTGACAATTAATAGTATTTTAAATTCACGACTTATTATTTTCGGAATAATATTTCAAAGCCTTTCCAATAAATTTAGAAGCTCCATTTCCATATTTTTTATCAATCACTTTTATATAAATATTATTTGATAAATAAAGTTCTGCAGTATACTCCCAATAATTTTCTCCCCCATCTATTTTTAAAGCTTGATTTTGCTTTTGGGTCTCATCTGCTATTTCATGAACAATTTCTTGAACCTCTTTTGAAGAAGGACCTTTAGTTAAATCGAATGTAAGATTATTGTATAGCTCTTCTATCTTTGGAAGCTTAGTACTAGGACATTTTTTTAGAGCTTCTCCTATAAATTTAGATGCACCACTGCCATATTTCTTATCAACTACTTCTATCCAACCAGGATATATCGAGTAGAGATTCGCCATGTAATACCAATAATCATCTCCCCTATCACTTTTGAAAAATTCATAATCTTTTTTAGCTGTATTTACTATTTCTTTAGCAATTTCTTGAATCTCATTTGAAGAAGTGTTTTTACTCAAATCAGTTGTAAGCTTTTTAAATAATTCTTTTAATTTAGGATGTTTATCTTCTATACAATCTTTTTTAAACTTATCAAATTGCTCTTCTAAAGATGATGTAGTAATATTATTAAGATTATTTTTTACAGCTTTTGCATATCTCTCAATACTTCCATATTGCTTTATAGCAGCCTTAGCAATCTCATCTTCCTTAAGCTTGCATTTTTCAATAAATTCATTATATTTATCTATGCTTCCATATGTTTTAATTACTTTATCTTCATGCTCTGTTTTAAATTCTTCCAACACATTGTAGTATTCACTCATATCAAATTCTCTAAAATCCATAGTTCCTTCTCCTTTTAATGTTTTATTTATAAGGTCTATTAAGCCATTCAATCTTTTTCGCTTTAAAATAAGCAGCTTTTTTTGGTTTTCTAGTGCCTGCATTTTATTAAAGTATGGACTTGACATTATATCTTTAATTTCCTTCAAAGGTATATCAAGCTCTTTAAAAAACAAAATCTGCTGTAAAGTTTTAAGAGCTTCATCATCATAAAGTCTGTAACCTGTTTCTGTTATTTCACTAGGCTTCAATAAGCCTATTTCATCATAATAATGCAGTGCTCGTACACTTATTCCTGTCAAATCTGAAACTTGTTTTACTGTTCTCATTGCTACACCTCAGAATTTAATTTTAGAGCCTTAAATATTATTTAGTAATCTGCCGGCAAAAAGTTTAAGTAATATATCTACTCTCTATTTTTATATTACACTATGACGCAGTGTTAGGGTCAATACTGTAAAAAAATATCGCAAATTCATTCTTATTTATGAATAATGCGATATCCTAATTTACTATTTAATTTTCATATATAATAACATCTATAATCGAATCTTCTAAATTAAATTTTATCAATCAAAATAAAATAATTCTTCAAATTTTTTATCTAACGCGACGCAAAGAACAAGCGCTAATTTTGCAGTAGGATTAAATTGCCCTGTCTCAATAGAGCTAATTGTATTTCTTGATACACCAACCATTTCTGCCAATTGAGATTGAGATAATTTTTGTTCTGTTCTGACTTTCTTTAAATTATTATGCAATACCAGTTCTTCCATCTGTTCCTTTTTAAATGCTGACAATTAAAACCACCCCATGCCGCTTCCAACAATTGAAGCCATACCAGCAATTGCCCCAATAATTCCTAAAATAGTACATAATAAATACACTTTCTTCTCTCTATTATAATAATAAACTGTTCCGCTTTGCCCAATCATTGCGATCAACAAAGCTAACGAAAACACTCTGTAATCTGCAAAAGCTCCGCCTGTTATAAGTTTTTGTATAAAAAGAATTATTGAGAAAATAGCAAATATAATAATCACTGCAAAATAAGAATTCTGATTTGCTGATTTTTGAATATATCGCTCACGCTCATCATTTAATAAGTTTTCTTTTTTGCTTCTTGCTAAAATTTCATCTCTATTCATATATATTCCACCTTTCAGTTCCTTGACAAGTACACTTGGTATTTTTATTATATCATGCCAAGTTTTATTGTCAATATTTTTACCAAGTTTTCTTTGCATCATATATATGCCCTCTAGATTACTCTCCATTTACAAATTTCCAATAAAAAAACGCAAATTCAAACTCTTGAATAATGCGATTTTAAAATTGTTTATTTATTTTTTTATTGATTCGTGATATAGGAAAGTTGTGTATCTCGAACTACAATATCTATGCTCTTACCATATAAACGGAAATAAGCAATAAGTATTCTCACATTAATTCTTGAATTTTTGTTTGAACCTTTCTATTTATATAATTTACTGTGTAAAAAAAGACATATCAACCGTTGATATGTCTTTTAAGAATATTTAGCCACAACATGTTACATTAATTTATCAATATCCCCTGACTGAATGTATTTAATATTTGCTTTGATCTTTTCATATGGCCAATCCCACCACTTAATTTTCAGCAACTTTAAAATTATGTCTTCTCTAAATCTTTTCTTTATAACTTGTGCAGGTATGCCTCCAACAATAGTATAAGGCGAGACATCATTAGTAACTATTGCCCTAGTACCAATAATTGCACCATCACCTATTTTCACGCCTGGCATAATTATAGCGTCATAACCTATCCATACATCATTTCCAATTACAATATCTCCTTTATTATCCCAAGCATCTGTTATAAGGCTGACATCTAAACCCCATTCCTCATAAAATATTGGAAATGTGTAAGTAGACAGTGATTTCATTGTGTGATTCCCACTAGTCATAAGAAACTTTGCTTTACATGCAATTGAACAAAACTTGCCAATTATTAATTTATCATTGTTTATAGGATACTGATATAGTACATTATTCTTTTCAAACTCTCTTGGATCATTATAAAAATCATTATATATTGTATAATCTCCAACTTTTATATTAGACCTTGTAATTACATTTTTAAGATATATGGTTTGGTAATCATTACTTCTTGGATATATTTTATTTGCATTTGGAATAGTCATTTTTAGTTCTCTCCTTTATGTTAAATTGCTTTTGACTATCCCATTACTACAATGCATTTCTTCATCAACTCACTCCCCCGTACGATAATCTTCATTCTTATTGTTCTATATCTTATATTATTTTTTTCATATTACTAAATTTGTAAAAGGTCTTAGAAAAATGCACTTGTCCAATATTATGATAATTTTTAAAATGCTTATAGACGTATTTTCTATTTTATTAAATTTAATCACTTGTATATTACACTCATCCTTTATATATTAAGCATGAGATAGCTCTGGAAACATAAACTGATTGTCTTTAAGTAATATTATATTCTAATCTTTGCCATTAACATTTATATATTCCATAATCTTATTTCCTCTCATTTTATAAACTATACTTGCCTTGCAAAATTTAATAGTGTTACTCAACACTAAACAATACACTTACTTGGTTTTATATTATAGTGTTCTAATTACTGACTTAAATCAAAATTCTGAAGTTTACTTGATGTTTTTCGAGTCATATTAAAGATAATACATAGTAAAACTATTAATTGTATTGCCCAGTAAATAACTGAATACATATTAAAGTAATTTAAAAATTCAGGAAAACATATAGATGGAACAAAATCATCAAAGCAAATTAATTGTAACGTTGCTCCTGCCAAAAATTAATATAAATATAATATTCATTTTACATTATGCTGTTTAGGTATTCTAGATTCACAAGGTACATCTATCTGACACTTTCCACAGCCATATCTAGGCTTATGTTTTTCCATTGTTTTGTCTAAAAATTCAGAGCATGTGATATGATTTTTCCCATTTTCTATAGATATTGCATTAGCTGGACAATTTTTTACGCATTTACCACACATTGAACAGTACTCATATATATTTTCATATTCTCTCTTGTCAGGTGATAAGTATAATTCTGTGATGATGCTGCCAAGTCTTCCAGATATACCTTTCTTTGTTATAAGTCCTTTAGAGAGTCCGAATGTTCCAAGTCCACATACAAAAGCAGCATGTCTTTCAGACCAGTTGCTTGTAAATTTTTCTTCATGATTTGGATGATTAGCATTTGACCAGAATCTTTCATCTAAAGTAGGTACGACACTGTTATATCCTGCATTAATCAATTCAGACTTTAAATGCATACACAACTTATTTAACAAACTCTGACCTTCAATACGTCCATGAAGCCATTCTTCAGAAGGCCATGACATATTCCTTCTATTTCCTTTTTTAACTGCTTCGCTAAATGGTAAGAAAAATGATATAACAGTCTTTGATTGTGGTAACCATTCTTTTGGAAGCATGAAGTGTTTTCCAATTGCTGACGTTTGTTTCAATAATGTAAAGTACTCGTCATCCACAGAACCAAATGCCAAAATTGGAGCATCAAAAATTTTCATTCCTACAACATTTTCTGAAATAGCTAATTCTTTTGTTATATAGTTATCTTGTGAATTCTCAACAAAATTCTCTGCAGTTTTTATAAAATATTGTTTATCCATCTCTTTCCTATCCCCCTAATTTATATTACTAATATGCCATTTAGTTTTACTATAATAATCTATTCAAATAAATAACCCATCATCTTTTCAGGATTTTCTAAGAACTTTCTTGTTATCATATAGTTATCAGTCTTTTTATAAGGAGTTTTCGTAATTCCATCATCATCAATAACAAATATATCTGCACCTGGGTATGCCATTAATATTGGTGAATGAGTTGCAATAATAAACTGTGATTTTTTCTTTACTAGTTCATTAATAATAGTAAGCATAGCCATTTGTTTTATAGGTGATAATGCAGCTTCTGGTTCATCCAAAATATATAATCCATTTCCACTAAAACGATTGGTCATTAGTGTAATGAAACTTTCACCATGTGACATCTTATGTAATGATGTACCTCCATAACTCTTTATAACAGGAACTCCCCCAAAGCTTTCCAAATCGAGTTTTTCTATTTCTGTAGCTACATTATAAAAACTTTCTGCCCTTAGAAAGAAACCATCGCGAGGCCTCTGCACACCTTTAACTACAGTAATATATTTATATAAATCTGAATGTGTTTCTCTTGATGAAAAACAAAAGTTTTTAGTTCCTCCTTCTGCATTAAATCCACTATTAACAGCAATAGCTTCTAATAATGTTGATTTTCCGCTACCATTTTCACCAACAAAAAATGTTACATTTCTTGATATGTCTAAGCTGGTTAAGTTATTAACTACAGGTAACTCTTTAATATAGCTGTCATCTTTATGAATTTCTTTCTTGAGACGTATTTCCTTTATATACATGTTATCATATAGCACTCATATATCACCTCATTGTTCCTTTTTCCATTGAAACGTATTTCTTATCCCATTAATTCATAAGTTTTTTTAGAGTAATATAGTGAAGAAATTCTTCCTTTTTATTTGAATAAGGATCACTTTCATTAAACTCAAATTCAATTGAAGTCTTTTGCTCCTTATCAATATATGTGACATCATATCCATCACCGCTCCCCATAAAATCTGAATAAGTTTTTTTTGCATAATTATCACCATAAGCCTTTAATACATCTGAAAATTTAGACTCTGAGCCTATGCCTCTACTTGTTACAAATTTTGTATCATCTGACTTATTAGGATATCCAACTGATATCTAAGCAACTTCATTATCTTTATCTATTTGGAAATATGCATAATACGGATAATTATCAAATTCTAAACCTCTTAATCCATTTTTATTAATATTATCATTTGTCAATTTTCCAAATTTCTCTTCTAAAGCCTGTATATCAACTTGTTCCATTAAGCAAACTCCAGCCAAACTATCATCTTTCAAATTTGTACTTTTTACAAAAAGATATTTCTCTGGAAATAATATATATGCTATACCAGTTAGAACAGCTATTATACTTGCTATAATTAAATATTTCCTCTTAATTACATTTCCCCCTTTCGGGTTATTTCCCCCAATTAAATTTAGTTCTTTATATAATCTGATGCATTCTTATGCTCAGAATGGTTTGAATGTTTAGAGTTATATATACAACCTGTTTAATCCCATCAGCAGACATATGTGGTATGTATTTTTCAATATATCCCCAATTACCTGTTTTTTGAATTGTATCTATAGCTTTTGCATCTGCTTCATTTGCTGAAATGCCACTAATATTTCTCTTTATATTCTTTTCTAAATTGCTTTACAAAATATAAAATCATCATTGCACCTAAAATACATCCAAGTACACCCTCTCCATTTATTTTTATTATATCTCCACTTATCACCCCAGATGTGTTTGTATAAATATCACCAAGCATCAAAGGATTAACCACATTCCACACCGAGTGCAGAAATAGTACTGGTAATAAACTCCTTGAAGAATAGTAACAATAAGATGAAGGAAAACTATATGTAAAGGCAGCAAATGCTTGGATAACACATAGGAATAATGGATTACCTATTCCAGTTGCTTTTGCCAAAAGAAAAACAGCAGGAATGTGATACAATCCCCATACTATACCTACAATTATAGTTGCTTTCGTTTTACCATAATCTTTTGTTAATCTAGGGAGTAGATATCCCCTCCATCCATATTCTTCTCCCAAAGCTAAGAATAAACCAATAACTACAGACAGTATTAGAATTATAATACTTTTGAATGTGAATTCCTTGTTTATACTGATATTTCCGACACCAGTAAGTTGAACTATAAATGAGCAGACACCTATAAAAACAATAGGGTAGAAAATTCCAAACAATACTGATTTTAAAGTTGTGTCTTTAAATAAATTTGCTTGATGGTCATTTGTAATCTTATTAAAGATAATAGCTAATATTGCAGGAATGAACATGATTAAAGCAAAATCATTTTTACCTATATTAGGATTAATAAACAACATAATTGTAATAATCCATGTAATTAAAAGAACAGTAATAATATATACTTTTTCAGGATCTTTTCTTATAAAATTCTTAACAGTCATAGTTACCTCTTTTATACAAATGATAATCTTAATATTATTGCTATCAAGTTACACATAATTAGAACAAATTACTATATTACTTTCACATTTTACTTTTAAATTCAAAATATAAAATATTATATAAACATATATCATTCAACTCTTTAGAAAACATCTGCATAATTTACTACATCAAATTGGTTAAATAATGATTTAGCTCTATTTATATATTGTGTCTTACGCTGATCTTTTACGGAAAATATAAGTGACAAAAAATCCTCTATCATCTTCATTTTCTATATTTTCAATTAGCTCAAAGGATCTCTTTAAATTTTCAAAATCAGCTGGCTTAATAAGATCCTCTTTTCTAATTTTAGAATCAATCTTATACTTATGCCCAAAACCACAAACAAATAAAATCCCATTATCAGTTATATGATTTTCTAAGTCTCCAATCTGCTCTTTACTTAACCTGTAATGATTGATTAAGATATTATCAAATATTCCAATATCCTTTAAAGAATTAGATACACTTAAGTCAACTTGCTTTGTATTAACTAAATAATTATTTCTTTTAGCAAATGTCTTAAGCCTGTCAAGAGCTTTACTACTAAAATCAACGCCTGTTACTTCGAATCCATTTTCAAGTAAAAACAAAGTATTTCTACCATCTCCACATGCTATATCAAGAACAGATCCTTTTTTGAAATATGTAATTTTTTCAGTTACCGATTTTTCTGGATTTAATGGATTACCACTTCTATTAGCAAATTTATTATCCCAGTATTCTCTATTTCCCATATACTCCATCTTGTTTCCTCCAATAATACATTACGCAATTATTTGCCATCCTTTATTAATTATAGTATATTTTGTAAGTATTTAGTATTTAATTTTCAAAGAAATATTTCTACTTTCCATAAAAACTCCATTCTTTTTATATAGAACCTTCTAGCAAAATTTTCATAGTCATATGGAACAAATACGTATTCATTTCGGTGAGGTATACGCATAAGTTTAGATTGTAGTTGAGTTATCTATAGTATTTATTAAACAAAAAATATCACAAATTCATTATTAATAACGAATTTGTGATATTGTGATCTGTAGTTTATTTAATTTAACAAATATTATCTTTTCAACTGTTCAGCAAATGACTTTCCTACTGGATCAGCATCAGCTAAACATTCAGGATCTCCTGCAATCAGTCCTGCCTTCTCATGCCAGAACTCGCTAAACATTATATATAGTGATTTAAGCCTATCTATATCGCCACCATCTGCTAATGTTTTTGCAAGGAAATCAATGGCAAAATACATGGTCTTACTTTCATAATATAGATGTGGATGCGGACCTGGGGCATCTATTACCCATATAATTAAGTTTCCTATCTTTTGCAGACCATAACGAGGAGTTATACCAAGTCCTTTACAGAATGGAATGAGCTGATCATTAAAGTCTATCTTTGAGCGGCAATTTATAATAACTAAGTATTTAGAAAGGCTATTTGTAGATAAAACATGAGCAAAATCCACACGCCCTGCATCTCCATATTCCTTTTCATAGGTAAGATCAATACCGGTACATTCTTTAAAATTAGCAAGTGCACTTGGAAGAAAACGTGTAAGATCAAGTTGTGGATTAGATGCTATTGCAACGCTGCCAGAGATTTTTTCAGCCGTAAATAAACCAGATGTTCCTCCTGATGAAACTGAATAAAAAATAATATGCTCATTAGGGATGCCTAAGAATCTTGCCACTCTCATAACAAGCTTTGCCGTAGCGTCGCGGTAATCTCGTTCTTTTGTCCCATAAAACCATCCAACAGAAATATCGGATTCAAAGTACATCGGATCTTCAATACTTAATAAATGTCCTTTCAGAAACGTAGACCATGACCACTTATGAAAACGTGGAAGTGGACCTTTCGCAATTGTCTTGTCATCGCGCATGGTATCGAGCACAACGTAAAGATAGTCGTATTCGCTTGCCTGATAAAAGCATTCAAAATGTGCGCCATCAACCTCTGTATTGAATCTGCCTACTGGAACTCTATCTAATTTTTCAGAATCAATGCGCACACTTTCCCCTGTGAGAGCTGATGCATCAGCAGATCTATATTTCTCACGTCTGCATGCTTCCAGCTTTTCAGCAAAATTTCTCTCGGTGCCATCACTGTTGTACTCGCAGGCTATATTTTCAAGAAATTCTATTGATGGTAGGAAGTCACTATCATCCATTTTCTTATTATGCTCAGCAGAGTATTTTTGATTTTCTTCATCTTTTTTCATAACAATCAGTCCTTTATTTTCTAATCTTAGAGTTTATTAACTTTCTTAATTATAAAGTGAACTATAAACACATTTTATCAGAACATTTGTTCTGAAACAATAAATTTATAAAAAATAATGTAACTACGTCACGCTCATTCTTAATCATATTTTTACAAGGCAACTCCCTGATAACTATTGATATATATCACTTTAAAAATCGAAAGTTTTTATACTTTCCCAAATAAAAAATGAAGATTTCTTCTGAAATATGACTTTCATACAGCTCCATATACCTTATTGAATAAAAGAAGATTTCCGCCAGATTATTCTAAATGAATTTGCATTTATATTTTTTCTTGTGATATGTGAAGTATATCATAAGTTGTTCCTTCTACTGATTTTATCTTGCTTAAATCATCTATGAAGAAAAACACATGATATTTCCATTTATCAGGATTGTAAATAACTATGAACTCACTTTCTTTAATCCTTGGAATATTTTTTTCTATTTCATCTTTAAAATTATTAAGACTTCCCTGAGGTTTTATTTCTCTTTCTATCTCAAATACATATTTACTATCTTTGATTTTATATGTTGTTGTATCAATTAAGGGTATTCCTATATTTACTTTCTGCCATCCAAAAGAAGTTATTATATTGTCATAAAAGCCATTAAACAAAAATTTATTTAACCCATTACTATCTTTCCAAACATATAAAGGACAATAACTATTTTGCGAATTCTCATTTTTTCCTTTTTCTGTTGTTAGATATAATTTAAACTTTAAATCTTCAAATCCATCTGTTTTATATCCGTTGTTTTTTACTCTATCCTTTATTATGCTCATATCATAATCGCTAGGTAATATAATCTTATATTGAGTTGCTATCATCTCTTATCCTCCCTTTTAATTTTAGTTCTAATTTTATTTTTAATTCTTAAGTAAAATTATTGCTCAACTCACGCCTTTACTTTTACACTTACAGTTTAACTCCCATTATAAAAATTGTATAATACTTATAAATAATCTTTAATATCACTAATAGTGATGGCACATGTAAATTAATTTTAATGAAAGGTTTTTATACTATGGAAATTAATGATCTAAGAATATTTCAGATAGTTGCTTATGAAGAATCTATATCAAAAGCTGCTTTAAGACTTGGTTATGCCCAATCAAATATAACTGCGCGAATTAAATTACTTGAGAACAAATTAAACACTACTTTATTTATAAGAAACAATAAAGGAACTGTAATTACACCTAACGGGGAAAAATTGCTTAAGTATGCAGATAAAATTCTTGAATTAATTGATGAAGTTAATAGCGAGTTTCTTACTCCCAAAATTTCTTCTACTATTAAAATAGGTGCTACTCAGACTATCTCTGCATCTGTTTTACCTAAATTATTTTATTTATTCCATGAGAAAAATCCCGAAGTATCTTTTACATTAAAAACAGAAACTCAGAAAAATCTTCTAGATATGATTTTAAAGAATGAATTAGATGGGGCTTTTATATCTGATGAAATTACATCCTCAAAAATAAAAAAAGTTATTACCTTTAAAGAAAAGCTTGCATTAGTATCTTCTATAAGCATTGATTCTATTAATGATTTACAAACTCCTATAATAGTAAATTCAGATGCTGATTGCCCTTATCGTAAGCTCTTACAAAAATGGTTGAGTTATAACAACTCTAAGGCTGCTGCTATTATTGAATTTGATTCACTAGAATCTATCCTTAGGGGCATAGATGAAGATCTTGGCATATCTCTTTTACCAAAAAGTATTTTGCCTAAAAATCATAATTTTTTCATTTATGATTTAAAAGATGAATTTACTGAATTAGAAATTAAGTTTGTAATCAACAAGAATTTAAAAATCAATCCTTTACTTAAAAGTTTTATTAGTGTAACAAATAATCATCTTTTAAATTCTCAGTAATTAATTTTTAACAGTATGGCTTATAGGTCGAATTATTTTTTATACCATTAGATTTATGGCTAATTATACAATTGAAATAAAAACACTATGAAGGTATAGCCTTCAAACCCTCATTATTTAAGCATATTCTGAAGAATATATATGGTAATATTCTTCAGAATAGATATTGTTAAGAATAAATATTCTGAACAATATTTATGGTAAACCATATTAGAATACAATGGTTTTATAAAATTCTATTCTAAATAAATTCACCTACTATAAAATATTTGTGCTACTTTAGATATACTACCTATAAGTATTTACTAATTTAAAGAAGCATACATTTCTGCTGCTGTATAAAGGTAGTAAGAAAGTCCCGTTAATTGATTTTCAAGCATGCTCCTATGAAAATCATCATCTAAAAAGAACTTTGTTTGAGATACAAATGATTTTGCATCGACGCTGTGACCATGATCATTTAAAAATTCAATATGACTTTTTAATGTCTCCTGTACACTTGTATCATTAGCCTTTACACCATTTTTTAGAGCATCTTTTATATAGTTTATAAACTGCTGTGCTTCCATAGCTACCTCATTCATATTATTAACTTGAGCTTCATCTACCTCAGGCATATCATATCCATACTTACCTTTAAGGTAGTTTTTCTGATTTGAAAGTGCATCCTTCCATTCCTCTTTATTGAACCCCTTAAACATTGCTGACTTATCCATAATTTCTCCTCTCTTACCAAGGACAATTGATTCATTTATAGTCTTTAGCAAACCATCAGTCCTCTGCTTGCGCGCAATTAGCAGTTCCTGTTGCTTAACTAAACACTCTAACCGATTCGGCTCATCCTCAAGTGCTTTCTTAATATCACTAAGAGAAAAATCAAGCTCACGATAAAATAATATTTGCTGAAGTCGCTCAAGCTCTTTTTCACCATAAAGACGGTAGCCGGCTTCATTTACCTCATGTGGAAATAGTAATCCTATTTTATGATAATGATGTAGTGCTTTTACAGTGACTCCTGTAAATTTTGCAACTTCTTTAACCGTGTATAGCATAATTCTTCACCTCGTTTATAATAATAAGACCTCCTGTAAGGTGAGGGTCAAGATTATTTCTAAGCTTTTATTTATTAATATATATGTTGCAATTCACAATTCACATTTAACAATTACGGATAAAATTCTTGCAATATTTTTAGAATTATGATGAAGATTTATTTTTGCAATATATATATAATTTTCACTGATACAAATAATTTGTGATACATTTTACCAATGAAATATTATCAAATTGTTAAAAGGATTCTTTTGATTTATTGAATCAGCACTATATCTCACGCAGATATATAAATAATTACAAGTTCTCTTTATTCTATAGACCAATTTGCTCAATCCAGCTTTTAACCTGCTGTTCAGTAAAATTACTCATAGCTTCAAAGCCAGGAAGGATTGTTGATTTCGGGCATTCTTTTGCAATATTAATTTGAATTTGCCCAAAACCTCCCCCGCCATGAGTACAAAAAGGAATAACAGTCTTTCCCTGCAAATCCACGTTTCTTAAAAAACTTAGTATTGGTGGAGCGAATGATTTAAACCAATTGGGAGTCCCTAAAAAAATGTAATCATAAGACTTGACTGGTTCTTCTCCAGACAATAATTTTGGACAATATCCATTTTCAATTTCATTCCTTACTTCCTTTGCTGCTGTATTATAATTGAATGCATAGGACTTTTCAGGAACTAACTCCCTAATATCTCCTCCCGTTTGTTTTGCTATTTCTTCTGCTAACATTCTTGTTGTATTTGAAAAAGAATAAAATACTACTAATATTTTGCTCATTTTTACCTCCGTAAAGCCTATAAGTCTTTATATGATATTTTTATATTTCTCTCAATATTTTTACATAATTCAAGAAGATTTTGCAACTTATCTTTATACTTTATTTAGCATATACATATTACTATTTCATATTCTCTAATATACTTTGATAAGATGAAATGACTGTATTTTGACATTGCATTTTATTTCATAGCAAATTACATTATTACTCCATATTTTTTGCTAATGCAGAAAGTTTACTTAATGTTTTCCAATTGCGCACAGTTGTTGGTACATTCAATTTATGAAGATTATTAGCAAGTTTTGAATTTCGAATACTATGATGGAATAATAGATATACTTCTCTTCCTATAACTTGGTACTTATCACTTTCGCTTCCATAAGCATCCATGCACTCAATCTTTTCTCTTAAGGGATTATGTTTCAATAACGCAACATATAAACACTCTACTTTGGATAATGTCTCTGCTTTTGTTATTTCGTCGTTGGAGAATGGACAATTTAAGATAATCTGTTCTAATTCTGTAGAAGTCCTCAAAATGACTTTTGTAGAAATCCCAAAGACTGCCTCAATCCCATTTTCAATTTTATTGCACAGAATATCTTCTGTCTCATCTGATTTGAATAAAACATTTCCACTTTGAATATAGGTTTTTACTTCACAAAGTCCGATTGATTCAAATACTTGTTTCAAATCTGCCATCTTAATTATATTTTTTCCACCTACGTTAATTCCTCTTAACAATGCTATATATACAGTCATATCTGAGTCCTCCTTAATATGAAAATAAATTATAATAATTTACTATTTGGGATTAATTATAACATAGCTTGTATGTATTATATTACTCAGTTTTAAAGTAACATTATTTTGTTAATTGCCAAGTTAAATCTCCATATTATACAATTAAAAATGTCACACTTTTACCTCTGAGTAGTGTGACATTTCAATAAATCTATATCTTATCTATTTAAATTGAAAATGCTCATAATTAAAATTTATAATATTAAAATTACTATCTTTAAACTGCTTTTTTAAATTTTCTCTCATTGGAGCTGGCCCACAAAAGTAAACATCAACACTATCTTTTGTATTCACAACTTTGGATATTTCGTTTACTGATAAAAATCCCTTTTCTTTTGAATTAAATAAGTGCACTCTTAAATTATTACTGTTTAATAGTTGCAATTCTTCTTTATATGCTCCTTCAGCTTCATTATTGTATGCATAAAAAAGATCTACCGAGAATTCTTCCCCTACACCTGATTGAGCAAAGCTCCTAAAAGGTGTTATTCCAATTCCTCCTGCAATCCATATTTGATTCTTGACACCAGTTTTATAATTAAATTTACCATGAGGTCCTGAGACAACAAATTCATCTCCAACCTTAAGTGTATTTAACAACTCCTTTGTATGATCCCCTAATGCCTTAATAGTGAATTGCAATTCTCCATTCTTAGGTGCTTCACTTATTGTAAATGGATGTGAAACAAATCCATTTTCATTATCTAAAATCTTCAAAAAAGCGAATTGTCCTGGTTTGAATTTTATTTCTTTTCCAATGGAATCCCCTGTAATCTCAAAGGTTCCATTAGCTACTATATCTAATTTTTTCACCTTATATTTATACTTAAACGAAATTTTTTCATAAAGGAACACGCTATAAATTGCAGATGCTATACCTATGATATTTATTAGATTTAGCCATATACAAAAAGGTTCCAATGAAAAGACAGCATAAGTTGCACTTCCATAATAGTGATAAATTCCAAATGCATAAGGAATAATCATAAATTTATGAATTGTTTTCCACTTTTCATAATTTAATTTTTTAGCCACAAGGGCGATTAATATAAGTATTATAAATATATACATACTAAAAGTCCCATACATAGCATAAGGATCTTTAGGAATTTTTATTCCATTTGCCCTTTCAATTTTTTTCCCAGTACTTATTGTTATATTATGAATAACAACCAAAACTAACGCACAAATACTTAAATACTTATGGTAAATATATGATTTATCTAGTCCATCAAATAAGCCATCTAAAATTTTGTGTCTAGTTGAAATGAAATTAATAAATGCAAATGCTACCAATGCAAATGCAGCTATTAACTGAGAATATCCACTCATTGCAGATATTTCTCTTATAGGTTGAACAAATAACCATAATACCCATGTTATTATCATGCTTATAAATATAACTAATTTTCCCGATATACTCCTCATACTTATCATCCTTTCTTAACTCTGTATATTTATATAAGTTTATTTTCCATAAAGCAAAGTTTTATTCTTGAATAAGAAGAATAAACGCCAATTATAAATGTTATATATATAATATAATCTATTGTAATTATTGCACTATTAGCCCCAATATATCCATATATACATACAATGCCTGGAATTACTAGAAATGTAGCCGAAACTAATCTACCCGCTCTATCGAAAACAAAGGACTTGTCCGACTTTTTAATATTTTTGATATGCTTTGACGTTATTATAAATTCAATGAATTTCAAACATACGAATCCAAAATACCATATAGGCAAAATTTTTATGTTTATTAACGCTATATATGAAATCATAATATAAAACAAATCTGCAAATACATCTAGTTTTGCACCTATTAGCGAAGTTGAATTAGTTTTTCTTGCAATTTTGCCATCTAATAAATCTGAAATACATATTGATAAAAATAAAATGCTCAAATTCACATTTCTTTCCTTCGCATATATAAATTGCTCAATTATATTTTGAACAAATAATGCTGATAGTATTATTCTTGCTATTGTAATTAAATTAGGTACATGTCTGACTATAATCTTCAAAGAACCCCTCCCCGTTTTTTATTGTTTTAATAAATCATTTTAAGATAATTAAACAAAACCTTCTAATTTTCTCCTATATATTACAAGTTTACAACAAAAACACCTATATTTCTATAGGTGTTCTTAGAATTTACATTCTAGGCTTAATTTATATAATTTTTCTCATTTAGTATTCACTAGATTTTTCATTCTTAATCTTCATGAATAACATGCTTCCTTTATTTTTAAATGTTATATTGTTTAGGCAAATATATTTTTATTTAAATAATTTTCCTCTCATATGAAAATATAATTCTGGAGTATCTTCTGTAATAACTTTAAATTCATATCCTTTAGATTTATAGTATTTTATTATTTGTGGAAGAGCCTTGCATGTGTTCTTATGCATATCTGTACAATGCAAAAGTAATATTATGTTTTCGCGATTTTCACTTCCTTTGATTGCTTTTCTATATAAAGTATCTGGTGAGAGCTTTGAATTTAATCCATCAGTATTATCTAAGTCCCAATCATATATTTTAAATCCTTCATCATGCAGTTTTTTTAAATAATTTTTGTTCAATCGTTTATGACTTCCACATGGAAATCTAATTATATTCGGTGAAATTCCAATAGCCTTATTTATCTCATCTCGACACTTAATCATTTCTTTTATAAATGCGTCTTCACTGCTATAAATTTTCCTTATTTTGTGGGTATATGTATGAAGTCCTATTCCGTTTCCTTCATCATAAATTCTTTTTACCACATCTTCTTTTCCTTCAATTTGATTTCCGATTAGAAAAAACGTTGCATTTACTTTATTTTCCTTTAATACGTCCAAAACATTATTTGTTACTTTGCTACTAGGTCCATCATCAAAAGTTAAATAAATTGTTTTTTTCTTATGCTCACTTATTTTTTCATTTAAATTAACATTTTCATTGAATACTAAATCACATAAATCAGAATTAATATTTATATTGTCTATAAATATAGTTAGAATAAAAAATATACTTGCCAAAAAAAATAAAATATGTTTTGATTTAATTCTCAATTTGTTTTCCTCCTTTGTAACTTGCCTCATAAATCTAAAGCTTATTTCACTTTATTATTAGCTTCTTGAATCTTTTTATTTATAGCAATTTTATACATCTGTTAATTTTTATATAAAATTACTTAAAATAAAAATTTTTCTGCTTAGAATTAGCTATAAATCAAAGCTATAGTAGATTTTCGTTACGCTGGAGAATTAATTTTCAAATGACTTAATTCATTCTTTATAAAATTGTAGGGACTTTAAAAGAGAAAGCATTAAGCCATATAAGACAAGAAATTTAATAATTTTGATACACTTCTCTATATTGAATTGCTTGGGCGCAAAATTTAACAATTTATCTTCTTTTCTAGTAAATTGTATTTTCTTGAAAACAGCGGCGCATCTATTTGATTATTTTTACCGCAGTCATATACATTCTTGCATACATATAATAAATCATTTATATTATTATGAAGTGTCATAATTCTACGAGTTAGCTGGTTATTTTTAAACATTCTTTTCATAACTATTCCTGCTAATTTTGAAGGAATTTTATAAGCAAATAATTCATTATTATAATTTTTTAGATTTACATTTCTAGATGAAATTATTTTTACAGTTTCCCTTATAGTTAATATTGTTTCTGATAAAATTTTAGAGGAATCCATCAACTTTTCTGCTGCCTCAGTTGTGTTTTTTATATCACCATATTCTCCAGCGTTTGTTATAACAGCTGCATTTATCGCCATGTGAATCCAAATCCATTCGAGCATATCAAAAGGTATTTCAGCTTTAATATGACAATCAGATAATAATTCCAATAACTTATCATAATTTTTAATATTTGTTTTTTCTTTGCTTTCAAGCATAATATGATCAAATATACAGCAATTTAGTTCATGATCACTTATATTCCCTCCTGCTACTGGATAACCAAGTATGTACTCCCATCCTTTAAATAAGTTTTCAATATAATTTTTATCTTCCCATATTCCATTGAAAATTATCAAAGTACCATTAATGTCATTCTCTTTTAATGTTCTTATTACTCCTTCAATTTTTCCAGCTGGAACACTTACTAATATAAAATCATAAGAACTGTTTTTATTTGCGATATGGATCTTATAATTATCATTTTTTTCTTCGCCTTTATTGTTAAATCTTCCATCTAATAACTTGACATTTATATTTTCAGGTACAAATGTTTTTTTGCTGTCTCTTATTAAATGCTCTACCTCGTGCCCCTCTTTTTGAAAAACATATCCATAAGTTGTCCCAATCACACCAAGACCGATTATTAAAACTTTCATTTTCACACCTCTAAATCTCCATTTATCTTCCAGTTAATTGTAACATATTTTGTAAATGCTATCCTGTTGTGTTTTGAAAAAATATTATTTCAATTCCATAAAGCCTTATAGTATTACATATTCAGCGTTCAATAAATCTATAATTTACCGTACAAAAAAAATCGCAAATTCAATTTTCTTGAATAATGCGATTTTAGAATCATTGCATTACTTTTGATAACTAATTTCTATTTTGTCAAATCATAACTTAAGCTAATTAAATTATATATTTCCTCCTTGGAAAATAGGCTGTCCAAATCAATTGTAATCCAGTGCTTTTTATTCATATGATATGCTGGAAAAATCCCATCTTGACTTTTTAACAAACTATTTAGAGCAGTGTCACACTTTAAGTTTAATATCTCAGCATTTCCTTTTCCACTTAGACCTAATTTAATTCTTGGTATATTCATAATTAACCCATACCATTTGCCATTCACTTCATGTCTAAGTACAGCATACTCTGGATATTTAGGCCATGGATAGTCAGGATTGGTATTAAATTTTTCCTTTACATAAGCAAGAAACTCTTCCCTTTCTACCATAAAAATTCCTCCTAAAACACCTACTTATTTAACTTTAAATTTTTCTATATCTTTTAATCCCTGATAAACTTCTTCTCTTGGGAAATTACTTTTCCTCAAGAATTCATCACTCTTTTTAAGGAGCGAATTATAAAAGTCAATTGCAATTTCATAAACTTCTTGTGAATTATTTTTTTCTAGTTCATCAAAGATTAAATCTTCTGCTTTATTATAATTTCCTTCGTGAACAACTTTGTTAAGAATTATTTTAAATATATCTACAGAACTCATTTGCTCTATATCAATTTTCTCATTATTTTCTTCTTTTTTATTACAAATAATCTTTCCAATGGATTTCCCAAGCTCCTTAATAAGTTTTTCAATATCCATATATCTTACCTTCATTCTTCTCTAATACTATAGATGTCCAAATTATTAATTAGACTTATTATGTGGACATATTTCCATACTTACCCTATATAAATGGTTAACTTAGCTAGAAATCATAAATATATTTGTGGATAAAACATTTAAAAATGAGTTGCTAAGATTCTTAGTTATAGATTGTTCCACTTTAGCTTGTCATACTGAAAGTTTGATTATGCTAAAATGGTGAAATCTACAGCTTAGAATCTTCATCGATATTTGAAATTAAGCTGCGCTAATTCGTAATCTAACTTCTACATTGGGTATCTATAGTATCACTTAAATATCCTTATATTTATTTTCTATTTTCTTTTTTGTATTCTTTGATACCTGTCCTAGTAATGTTAAAACAATAAATCCAAGAATGAAAATTCCACCAAAGAATCCACCAATTATAGTAGGGGTCATCACTTTGATTCCTGCCCTTGTATAAATTATAATTGCAAACAATAACGTAGCTACAACTGAGCATATAATACTATAAATTAAATTACTTTTTACAGAAGGTTCATTGTTATTGTAGCTCCATAGGCCACTTTTCAAGCAACTCCAAATCATCGAAATGCCCCCACATGCAAGTATTACTGTTTCACCAAGTACTTGCTGAAAAGCAGCTTTCATAAATAACATTTGTATTACAATCACTATTACTGATACACTAAACATAATGCGAAACGCCATATGCTCACATTTATAGAATTCCTGCTGTTGGCGTTCATCAATTTTTTTATTCATTATCATCATCCTCCCAAAAAATATCATTTAATGTTTTTCCAAGTGCCTTGCAAATGGCGATACATAATTGCAATGATGGATTAAATTTTCCAGCTTCTATCATTCCTATTGTTTGCCTTGTTACGCCTACCATATCTGCTAACTGTTCTTGAGATAAGTCCATCGAGGCTCTTGCTGATTTCATTTTAAGATTTTTCACCTGCATTCCTCCTTATATTATTGTTGTAACATATACAAATCATAATGTCAAATATATATTGCATTGTGGTTAGTATATAATACAACAACTCACTAGCAAACTCAATATTAGTGAATTAAAAGAATATTACGTTTCTACAATTTGTTATTCAATTTTGTTGGTTAGTAACTTATGAACGCTCTGGTGAATGGTTCAACATAAAAGTGGTTATTATAAATTATTAGGCTGTATAATACTACCGCATATAATCTAAAAACCACTTGCAGATGTGAACTTTATCTCAAATAAGAAAATATTCTTTAAATCATACTCTTTTTTATAATATTGTTTTTAGGCTATAATTGTGACATGGTAAATGGATTCACAAAAAGTAAATAACCATTTGACCTCAAAAATTAACTTCATTATCTACTAGAAATATTATAAACAATCTTTCTCATAATATTTAATAAATTTTCTCTTTCTTCATAAGTATCTAAAGAAATCATTACTTTTCCATAAATTTCTTCTTCAAATTTTATATGCTCCTCTTGTGCTTTTTTCCCTTCTTCCGTAAGCTCTAATTTATAAGATCTTCTATCTCTTTTACTAATAGATCTCCTTATAAGATTACGCTTTTCTAATCTATCGATCATATTAGTCAATGTACTTTTAGGAATATTCAATATTTCTAAAATATCTCTAATAATAACTTCTTCTTTCTCGGAAATAATTCTAATTATGGATATTTCATTATCACTAAGTCCTTTTATTCTAGTATATTTAGCTTCAATATCTTTATAGCTTGATTCAAATAACATACGATGCCATAATATATTAAATTCATCTATTTGCTTTTTACAATCTTTATCCATATTGTCACTCCAATCTATTAATGATTATTTTCTTATCTTAGCGCTAATTGCAAAACTCTTATAATTAATCTTTTTAAAATCAAATGCCTCAAATCCGCATTTTACTAAAAGTGCCTTAATTTCTTTCTCAGAATATATTTTATAATCACCATTATTAGATATTTTGCAATATAAATTTATAAATTGTCTACAAATTACTGGTGCCGTTGGATCCCCTATAATTAATAAACCACTGTTCTTTAATACTCTTTTCATCTCTAATAATACTTTTTCTGGGCTTGGATAATGATGAAAGGATGCATTACATACAATTACATCAAAAGAATTATCTTCCCAAGGAATATACTCTGAATCACCAACTTTCAATTCAGCTTTGTCTCCAAGATTTTTCTTAGCTATTTTAATCATATTTTCTGAGATATCTACTCCATATAAACCGAACTTATAGTTGGTGCTAAGTTTTATTAATACATTACCTGTCCCACATCCAACATCTAATATTTTTTTAGGATTTGCGCTTATTACCTTACTAACAATCTCCTCATACATTGGGGCTACAAACTTTCCATCACTGCTTTCATCGTAAACTTCAGCTGTCCTATTAAAATTTATTTTCGAATTTTCCTTAAATATGTTTTTATTATTACCTTCCACATAAATCACTCCCATAATAATAGTTCTATTTCAGTATAGTTCCATATACGAACTATAATTAGATACTACTACTATCAAAAGTAAAATACAACCATTTTTTATATATTTTCCTGTAAATGCAAAATATATTAATTTATATTATGATTAACATTGTATATTCCACAATTTAGAATCGCATCCAAAATTATTGCAATATTTTTATAATTATGATAAAAATTATTTTTGTAACATATATAAATACAAGAATATTATTAATTCTTTAGTTGAATTTCATCACTTTTGCTTCATATTACTAAATCAATGATTTTCCTTATATTTAGACATCAAAAAATCACTAGACATTGCCTAATGATTTTTTGATTATATAAATATTGCATTAAATTATTAATTAACATTTTCATTTTTATTTAACAATGCATGATATATTAAATAATACAGTAACAAAAAGTTCAATATACTATTTTAAATATTCAGTAACAAAATCGGTAAAAAGAATACCTTCTAAATGGTCAATTTCATGACAAAAACATTTTGCTAAATCTCTTGTACCCGTTAGTATTATTTCTTTACCATTTTCATCTAATGCTTGAACTGCAACTTTTTCTGGTCTTAATAATCTTCCAAATACATGTGGATTACTTAAACATCCTTCTATAACTTCTTGACTTCCTTCTTGTTTGATAATCTTTGGATTGACTAATTTTATCAGACCTTGTCCCATGTCTATTACAACTAACCTTTTAAGTATTCCTATCTGCGGCGCCGCTAAGCCCCCTCCATTTTCTGTATTATACATGGTTTCCGCCATATCATCTAGAATTTGCCTGATCTTTTCGTCTACCACTTCAACTTCTTTACTTTTCTTTCTTAAAACTTCATCACCAAATAATCTAATTTTCCTTAATGCCATTTAAACTACACCTCTACTTAATTGTGCCCTTGATTTTCTTTCACTTTGTTCAAAAAGAAACACTTCCTCTATTGCACAATGAAATATTTGAGAAATATCATAAGCTAGCCATATAGATGGCTCATATTTTTCTGTTTCAATAGAGTTTATTGCCTGCCTTGATACTCCTACAAGAGCGCCCAATTGTTCCTGAGTTAATCCAACAGCTTCACGAAATTCTTTTAGTTTATTTTTCATTAATAACCACTCCTGTCATGTCTACCTTACATAAAAGTATATTCCACTTTAAATTTCATGTCAAGTTAACATTACATGATGTATATCTTTAAGTTTCAACTTTTCAAATACAGTATTATTCTTCCTACTATCTAAGTGGTATTGTATTATAAATTTATTAAGCTAAGTTTTCTCCATCCTTAAGTGCTCTTAAAGATAACTCATCAAATACTGCTAAATCAGGATTATGGCTAGTTCCGCAGTAATGAATGCTATCCTCTAACTTCCAGCCTAATTCTTCTAACATATTATTGGCAAATTTAACGCCTTCCGCACCTATCTTAGGATCAGGATTCCCTTGAGTAAATATTGTTATTAACTTTTTACCTGGATATTTTGCCTTATAATCATTTCCAATCATTGGGAATGTACGATCAAACCAAACTTTTGATTGTCCTGTAATTGTATAATAATATATTGGAGAACCAAAAACGATAGCATCTGCTTCCTTAATAGCCTCATACATTGGCTGCAAATAATCATTAACTGCACAACCGTCATGGGTACGGCAATACATACATCCTTGACATCCACGAATTCCAGAATCATTTAAATCAAATTCAATAACTTCAGCACCTTTAGACTTAGCTCCTTTTGCAACTTGTTCTAATAATTTTGCAGTATATCCATTTTTTCTTGGACTGCCTTTAAAAATAACTACCTTTGACATATCTTATCTCTCCTTTTAAATATAAAATTCTCTTAAGTCAATCAATCATCTATTGACTGACTTTATTATATTAAGTAACATATAAATCAACAAGTACGCAAAAAATATTTAGCTACTAATATTTATATAAGTAATGGAGGTTGCTTTCATGGAAAACTGTTCTATTGAATATGCTTTAAAAATTATAAATGGGAAATGGAAATTATTAATCATTTGGGTTATATCTCAAAATGGAATTCTTCGCTTTAATGAACTACAGCGAAAAGTTGATGGCATATCCAGTCTTATGCTCTCAAAAAACTTAAAAGAACTTGAAGAAGATGCTCTGATTATTCGTCATCAATACAATGAAATTCCACCAAGAGTAGAATATGAATTATCAGAACTTAGTCAAAAGCTCATAGTTGCTTTACAACATCTTGGCGAATGGGGAGAAGAAGTTCATAAACATAAAGAAACATCTGTATAATTAATAATCAAAAATTTTCTTCAACCATGAATAATATACTTAAGTAATTCATAACTACATGCTTTTTCAAATTGCGCAGAAAAAAATCGCATATTCATATTTTATTAAATAATGCGATTTTCTGCTTATTTTATACCATGAGCTTATTAAATTTTCCTAATAAATTTTATGAGGGTTGTTAAATAATCTAATAAGATAATTACTAAAATTATATGTATCTGAAGTAAATGCCATAATCGTCTTTACCATACTACCTTTGACATATCCACCAGTTCCTTAGAGTTTGAGGTAATCTCTTCTAAAGTAGCCGTTATCTCTTCAGTAGCTGCTGCTTGTGATTCTGCTATCATGTTTGTATTGCTAATCTCCTTAATAACTTCATCAATAGAATTTCTCATTTCAAGAAGCAATTGTGATACTTTTTTTGACGATTCACTGCTCATCTGTGAAAGTTTTCTCATTTCACCTGCAACAACTGAAAAACCTCTTCCTGCCTCGCCTGCCCTTGCAGCCTCAATAGCCGCATTTAAAGCTAGAAGATTAGATTGAGAAGAAACACTAGTAATAAGATTTAATATCGTATCCGTTTCTTTTATTTTTTCTTCTGTTTTTTGTGTTGCATTTACAATACTATTCATTGAAGATGAAAGTCTTTGAGAATCAGTAGCCACTTCCTCAATACTTGCGCTTGTCTGTTGCAGTGAACTAAAAATGTTCTCTGCTACTTCTTCTACTTTAAACTGTTTATTTAAGCTTTTCCCTATTGCAACTCCACCAATAATATTTCCACTTGAATCCTTAATAGGGTAAGAAATCCCCTTAAATGATACTCCAAATAATTCTTTTGGCACTATCACACTTAGTACCTTACCTCCTTTTATACTTTTATATAATGGTTCCTCAGGATTTAACTCTTGTCCAACTTTGATAGGTAAGTTAATGGAATTTCCATCACGATAATATATAAATTTCTTAGTATCTGCTACAGCAACTGCTATATCGTCTTGTAATATTTCCTTTAATTCAGGAATAACCTCTAAAAATGCCTCAAGTCTATTTTCCATATATACACCCTCCAGTAAATTCAATCTATGATAGGTATATATTCGATAAATCTTTCTATATTCCTTGTTTTTTTGCGTTCATTTTAAAAATATATTATTCAATTTTTTAGTATTATTTAATTTTAAATTAATTATCACATACATACATGCGTCGACAAGTGGTATTTTTTGTTTAACCTATATGTTGAATATCTCAACCCTAAATACACATAATACAAATGATATATTATATAATAATTTAACATTAAATGTGGTTAAACTAATGAAAAAATTTATTCCTATATTTTTAATTTTTTTCTTCCTATCTACTTGCTTTAATATTATAGGTGTATCTGCCGAACCTAAAACATTTAAACAAGGTATTTACACTTGGAGCGATTCAGGCTTACCAGCCAATTCATCTCTTACTATAAAACTTGGCGAATCTACTAGTAAAGCTATAGTTATGGTTATTGATTCAGACCAAACTATGGAAGCTCTATTAAGATTAAATGCTCGAGTTACCCACCAGGTTTTACCTCCACTTACATACACTTCTTCAATTATAATCTTTACTGATGGTAATGTAATATTTTCATAAAAATTAATTTAAAACTGACTTTCCCATACGGTATTATTTCTAGAATCTCATTTATAGGTAATTGTGTGTTTACATGAGGACATGTGGTCTAAGATAACGTCTTTGATTAGGTTTTACATAGTATGGGGAATATAAATTTATAATTCACATTTGCCATTATTCTGACATAATAAATAACTATAATAAAATCATAAACTTAATAAAAACTTTTTTTCATATATATTTCCCCAAATATATAAAACAAAGAGTAATATTCATATTCCCAATATGTTTATTACTCTTTTTTGCATTTCAAATAACTATTAAATTCATACATACTTCTTAAATAGCATACATACAAAAATGCTATACTTTTATTACTTTCATATTGGCTATTTTTTATTTCATGTTACTTTAAAATTTCACATAAATATGATTACCTATTACCTTCACATGATTTAAATATTGATCCAACTCTATTATTTAAATCAAAATAACCTGTATCCATTAATATTGTTGGTTTAACTTTTAGGGTATTTGGTCTTCCATTTTCCAAACAATCTTCCTCTGCATATGTTGCCACAATCTCACCAAGAAACATTGTAAAATCAAATATGGGAATGGTTTGTATCACTTTACACAAATAATTTATTGAACATTCCTTTATCATTGGTGCATTTCCTACTTCATCATAAAAAGACTCAAAAACATTTGATTTATCTACTTTGCTTCCAGAAACAGTTCCACAATAATCAGTTTTTTCAACATCATCTGATTTAGGAATATTTACAGTAAAAAATCCATTTTCTAAAACTCCGGTTGTTGTATAATGTGAGTTTTTCAACGATATATAAAGTACATTTTTTTGACTTACAACTCCATATGCTCCAATTGTAGCATAATTAGGTTTTCCATTAACAGTAGCTCCTGCTAAAACACTGATAAATGGTCCAAATGGAATATTAGCTATCTTTTTCTTTGTCATATTCATTCTCCTATCTAATTATAATTTTGTTGCAACAACGAAAATTATAGAGTATAAGATAACAAAAATATAGACTTTTTCTTTCTCATGAGTTATCATATAGATCAAGTATTCCCCTAATTGGGGATACTTTTTTGTTTTAAAATTTTGTAATAAATGCAGCAATAATTTTATTAATAAATTAACCTAAACCTGACTTGTTACCATTAACCAAAAAGTGTAAAAACAAGCTTGCTACCGCTAGCTTATATTTATTTTCATATGTAATAGAATTAGTATCCTTCATGAAATTCTGAACATCTTCTAAGCTGATACCTGCATACATAGCTAAAGTATCGTATCTAATTCCAACGTCAATTATCAATACATCTATTATTCCTTTGACTCTGTCATCTTCATTTATACTACGTATCCCTTCAGATAGAATATAAATCTTATTTGATAATAATGAAGGCTCGGGACACTTTGGATTCCACACAAATTCTTTATTGTTTTTAATAGAGTCCATTGCATTAGCATAAAACTCATGCAAATTTCTTTTTCCATCCATATACTCTTTTAGCCAGTTATAATCCACATTTATCATTCTACTCAAAACTTCAAGTTCAATTTTATAATCTTCAATCAATTTTTTTATACTTTCTCTTGTTTTATCAATCTGATTAGAATTTCCATTTATTAATTCCATATCTTCTCACCTAATTCTGTAATATATTTTAATATTTTTTTAAATACATATTTATAAAAATTGGTTATTTAACACTCTAAATTAATGCTAATCAATTTTACAATAATGTCCTTCAATTCTCTTATAAGGTATTAATATATCTGCAGTCTGAACTCTATTTAGAAAATCTTTTAAACCTTCTTGATTATCGTCAGGCGCAAAATATTTTTTCCCCATCCATTATATTATCCAACCAGTAATTCCTGCTGGAATAATATTATTTTATTTACGCTTTCTATCTGAAACAATACCAGCTGCTACCATGAAATATATTACTAAAATATAAAGGCTTCCTATTAATATATTGATAATTAGTTTTTTATGGTCCTTATGAAATTCAGGATAATATCTTGAACTTATATGAATAACTGAAATAACAATACCTACCAATGATATTAATATAGCTCCAATTATGCTTAATATATTTCCTAATCTTTTTTTAGTTGTACCAGTCATAAAACAAAACGCTAGCATAATACATGAGACTGTAAGTATTATCCCTTGAGCTATAACTGCTTTATTACCATCTCCCATCCATCTAAAAATCAATTGTATAATAAATCCTACAGAAATAATTATCCCTATATTCCTACCAGTATTATTATTCATATATCCCCACCCTAATCCATCGAGTTAAACTTTATGTTAATTTGTATCACTATGCAAATTTTAACACAAACACAAAGTATTACATAATAAAGAGATAATATAATTATTCATCAATCTAGCGGTTTTTCATAAAGTATTCTCTTACAAAGTCAGGAAAGTGTATAGCTATATTATATGCAAGCGGAACAGCAACCTTATAACGAGGTTTAAGCATCCTTTTCGAAATTATATTAACAATAGTTTTGACCACTTCTTTAGGATTAGTTAAATTTTGATCATTTCGATATTTAGCATCTGCTTCATAAAACGTTGAATAATAAGAATCTTGATTAGTCATAAGATTATTTGAATTATTAACCATAGTTTTAAAAAAATTTGTTCTTATTGGCCCAGGTTCTATTACAGTTGCTTGAATATTATAGTTGTGCAGTTCTAAACGCAATGTATCACTTATTGCCTCAACTGCATATTTAGATGCACAATATGCACCATTAATAGGTTGGACAAATTTCCCCGAAATTGAACCGATATTTATAATTTTACCAAATTGTTTCTTACGCATTTCCGGAACAACTGCTTGAATCATATTAATTATCCCAAATACATTTACATCAAACATGTTTTTTGCACTTCTTACATCGATTTCTTCTAAAGCACCTCTAGTTGAGTATCCTGCATTATTTACAAGGATATGGATTTTCTTAAATCGTGCTATCACTTCCTCCATCGCAACTGAAATAGATTCTTTTTGGGTAACATCTAGTGATAGCTTTAATGATACAGGTAAATCTTTTAAAGTTTCTACATTTCTAGCTGTTGCCACAACTATATATCCTCTCTCAGATAATATGCTGCAAAGTTCTCGTCCTATCCCCGTTGAGCATCCTGTAATTAAAACAACTGTCTCGTTTTTCATATAAATTACCCACCATTAATAAAATTTATCTACATCATAAATCACATGGAGGTTAGCTGCATTATCATTTGTTAATATTAAAATTTTTTCTTAATCTACTAAGTGACACAGGGGTCATTCCTAAATAAGAAGCAATATGATATTGTTTAATACGCTTTTCTAATCCTGGATATGCATTAAGGAATTGCTTATAACGTTCAATGCTATCTAATACTTTAAAACTAATTGCATGCTCTTCTTTCATAATAAGAACACTATCAATCATCTTTTTGTAAAACAAAAGTAGTTCATAGTTTTCCTCAACTATTTTTTCGAAATCAGAAATTTTGGCTACAATAATTTCGCTATTTTCTAATGCTTGTATATAATACATAGATTCTTTTTGAGATAGATGTGCTACATATGAGAATAGTACCCCACCCTCTTTGTAAAAATATTTTGTTGTATCTTTGCCTGCTTTATCAATATAATAAGAACGAAAAACTCCCTTAACAACAACTCCTATTTCAGTAGACTTCTCACCTTCCTGTAAAAAGAACGTATCTTTTTTTAATAGCTTTGGCTTAAAAATCTTCTTTAATAAAGTTATGTTTTTTTCACTAAGGAAAATCTCGTTATTTTTCAAAATATCTATCCATAAATCATCATATACATTTTTATTCATTCAAAGCCCTCGTTCCTTTGGTTAGAATTAATTCTGCTCACCTACTATTGCATGTGTTTTATATTAGTTTTAATCATTTAATAATAATTCTGATTTAAATATTATAACGGCGTTTCCTGAAACTTTGGTCTCTATTGGTTCATTGTCTTCTATCTTTACTTCAACTTCGATTATACCAGGCCTATTTATAGCCTCTCCTTGCTTAGCTTTAAATCTAAATAAGGAATTATTATGCTTAACAAGATTGTGATGAACAAGATATGCACCTAGTGGACCATTTGCATTACCAGTAACAGGATCTTCATTGATACCTATTAAAGGTGCAAACATTCTTCCATGTATTAAAATATCACTTTCTTTTGAATCGGTAGTAAAAATATAATATCCATTACATTTAATGACCTCGCTTAACTTAGAAAGTGCACTATAATCTGGCTGCAATGTATTTAAGGTTTCAATACTTTTAATACCTATCATAACTTTAGAATGACCTGTTGACACTATTTGAATTTTATAATCATCAAGTAAATCACTTTCTTTAATTTTAAGTGCTTTTAAAAGTTCTTCTTTATTTATACCATCAATAATTTTGTCAAATTCAATTTTTCCCTGCGTCATAATAATTTTATAATCATTATTTTCTTTTATTATATCAACAGGTAAAATTCCTGCTCCTGTCTTATGATAAATCCTTGAAGTTTCCAGTTCATTTTCGATAGCACGTACATAATGAGCTGCAATAGTGGCATGTCCACAAATAGGAACCTCGCTTATAGGTGCAAAAAAGCGTACTTGAACATCATACTCACTACTATTTGAAGAGAAAATAAATGCTGTCTCAGAATTGTTAAGCTCTCTAGCAATTTTCTGCATTTCATAATCAGTTAATCCATCTGCATTTGATATCACCCCTGCTGGATTTCCTGTAAATTTTTCCTTTGTAAATGAATCAACTTGATATAAATTATATTTTCTTGCCATGTTACCTCCAGATATACTTTAATTTATAGGCTAAAACCATTCCTTTAATCCATGGGAATTAATACCTATCCGTAATATAATTAATTATAGTTTTACTTTAATTCACTTACAAGTACGCATTTAAAAAGTAAGATTTATGTTCGGATTGAAAAATAATAAAAATTACCTAGCTTAAAAAACTCTTTTAAGAGCATCCCTGATTTCATTCTCAAATATTCCACCATGATAACATATAATTCTTTCAATATCATAATCCAAAAACTTTTTAACAGAATTTTGGGCTTCTTTCATATCTAGGGTATATTGAGGCACTGCAATAACAAGTTCTCCGTTTTCTACAACTAAGGCATCTCCTGTTATTAATGATTTACTTTCTTTATGATAAATGGATATATGTCCAGGCATGTGCCCAGGTGTAGCTAGGATTTCAATTCCTCCACAACAATCGAAATAATCCCTATCTTTTAACTTTATATCAACATTACAACTTTCTATAGATTGAATCATTATCAGAAAATGATCTGCTTCTACTTTCTCATTTTCTGATAATGAATCATATATATTTTCAGCTTGTTCTAATCTTAATGATTTTTTACTTCCATCAATATATGGAGCATCTTCTTCTGATGCTAATACTTTTACTTTAGGATATTTTCTTTTAAATTCTGCTAAAGCTCCCATATGGTCATAATCATGATGTGTAATAATTATTTTAGATAAATTTTTTATATTAATCTTTTCAGCTAATGCAGCTTCTTCCATTAAACTCAAAAAATTTGGATATCCACAGTCAATTAATATCATTTCATTCTCATCTTCCAATATAACTGGATGTATAGCATCACTTTGTCCTGAAAAATTGAAAAATACATCTAATACGTTTATTTTACTCATTTTAAGTCCTCCTAGTAAAATTTCAATTATAGAAAATAATATCATGCTCAGAAACACTATAGTTAATTCTTAAATATTTCTGTATCATTTATGCACATATATATTGCAGTAATAAACTTACATCTAAAATTTTGTTAAACCAAATGCTCAATAAAAAAATGTAAAAATTCAATTCCCAAACAATTTTTTCAAAATATAGTTTCTTTTCACCTCTACCCATTATCAATTTTATATTTTATTTAGAATCTTAAGCTTATTCATTATCATATACAAATTCTTATATTCATAGAATTATCATTAACATTCTTCTTATGCAAAATAATAATAATAACTAGTATTTTTTGAGTTTCTACATATCACTTCTATGATACTCGCAACATAAAATAAAGAAAAATGCATTTTAACAAAGGAGAAAGAAAATGAGATTAAATGGATTAACAGGAAGGGTAATAACTCCCTCAGATAAAGAGTATCCAACTTTAAGACTTGAATATAATCTATCTATTAATAAATTTCCATTAGCTATCGTTTATTGTTATACACCAACAGATGTATCCAACGCTATTAAATGGTGCAGGAAACATCATGTAGGACTTCGCATTCGTACAGGGAAGCATAATTATGAAGGCTATTCAACAGATAATGGCGTAATAGTAATAGATACAACTCCTATGGACAAGATTGAAGTTAATACTAAAAATGATACTGTAAAAATTCAAGCTGGGGCAAGACTTGGAAATATATACTCAATAACCGCTGAAAAAGGATATGCCTTTAATGGCGGAACATGCCCTACAGTTGGAATTTCTGGTTTGGTATTAGGTGGAGGAATAGGTTTATCCTGTAGAAACTTTGGCTTGGTATCGGACAACCTTATAGAGCTGCAATTTGTTAATGCCAAAGGTGATCTAATAACTGCTAATAATCATATAAACCGTGATTTATTCTGGGCCTGTCGAGGAGCAGGTGGAGGAAACTTTGGAGTTGTAACTAGCTATACTTTTAGACTTCATAAGGTAAATTATATTACTCTTATACAGCTTAAATGGAATAATATTTCCAGGGAAAAATTTATTAACCTATGGCAATGTTGGCTAAGAACTGCTGATAAAAGGATTAGCTGTTTTGCTGGTTTAAGTAAAAAAGGCATATATTTAAATGGATTTTTCTATGGACCTAAGTCTGAAGCTGAAAAGATTTTAAAAGAGTTTTTGCTGCTCCCAGGTTTACTAGATAACTCTTTAATAGAATATGTACCTTTTATAGATGCTGTTAAAGCCATTGGTTCTTTTTATGGGCCTCCTGATAGATTTAAAGCTACTGGAAGGTTTGTTTATTGTCATCTAAGTAAAACAAATATCAGAAACTTAATTAAGTATATAGATTGTAGCCCTGGAGATGATTGTTTTATAAGACTTTATACTTTAGGCGGTAAGATAAAAGATTTCTCCAGTGATTATTCAGCTTATTACTATAGAGATGCCAGCTATATTATAGGAATAACAGCAGATTGGGAAGAATATGAAGATGGCAATGTATTTAAAAACTGGGTATCACAAGTTTTTAAATATGTGGAAACCATAACAAATGGCTCTTATGTAAACTTCCCTTATGCTGGGCTTAAATATTATGGCTATGAATACTATGGTGAAAATTATGGAACCCTTAGAATAATAAAAAAGATTTATGACCATGACAATGTTTTTAGATTCCCACAATCAATAGAACCTTAACCCCCTTAAAAAATAGTCTGCTGATTTTAATTCAGCAGATTATTCTTTCCAAAGTTTAAAATCAATCCTTCACTTTTTCATTAATCAGCCCCGTTGTTCTTCTCTTATTTTACTTATTTTAGTCTATATGATATTTTATATATAAATAAGTATGTACTTTATGGAAAATGATTATCATATTTTGTTTAGAAGAATGTTTAAATAAAAATAATGATTATTTATGAAACTGTGCTATATGATTTTATATATTAACAGTATTTAATTTGTAGGAGTGTAAAAATGAAGGTTAGTATAAACATTATCTCTTCTGAATTAGAGGAAGAAGTTATTTTTAACGTACACAATGTTCAAGAAAAGGTTACTGAAGCTATAGAATTACTGACATCATCAAATGAAGTTATTAAACACTTACTTGGAAGAAAAGAAGAAAAATATTACAAAGTAAACGTGGATGAAATTTTTTATATAGAATCAATAGATAGAAAAGTATTCATCTATACCAAAACTCAGACCTATGAAATTTCTGAGAAATTGTATGTTCTTGAGGAACAATTAACTAGTATGAATTTTATTAGAATTTCTAAATCCTTGCTACTAAATATTGATAAGATACACTCTTTTTATCCAAAGTTAAGCGGGAACCTAGAGGCCCTTTTAACTAATAATGAAAAAGTAATAATTTCAAGAAGATATGTTGCAAATTTAAAAAACAAATTGGGAATGAGGGATGGCAAATGAGCTTTAAATATTTAAAAGAAATATTAAAATTAACCTCAGTAGTTTTTACAGTAATAACATTATTTCAGCTTATTACAAAACAATCTTTAGATAATGAAAAGCTTTGTGAATTATTAGCTTTATCATTATCATTCTCATTAATAAAGATAGTTATCAATAAATATATTATTTCTAAGGATTCAATATTTAACCCATTATTATATATAGTTATAATTTGGTTAATGATTGTTGCATCAAATTATCTTTTTAACTGGAATATGTCCTTATCATTAATGCTCTCAACGTTTATTGAAGTTATATTAATTTACATATGCGTAAGACTTATTAATTATCAATATGAGAAAATAGACGTGAAGAAAATGAATGAGATTTTAGATAGAAATAGAAAAAATAAAAACCAACAGTAGGTTTCTGTTTATTTTTATATTGGTTTTAATACCGCTTAGTTATATAAATATACCGCTTACGTAAATACGTATTGTTCTTATTTAATTTATATTGTACTCTTACAACATGATATGAATTAAGAAAGAAGGCTATATTATTATGATGATTATTAATATTATTTCAGAGGTATTTAACCAAACTCCTTTTTATGTTTGGGTTATATTTATTTATCTTTTAAAGCGTGGGCTTAAAGCTAGTAAAGATGGTGAGTTATCACTTTCTAAAATGTTCATTATGCCATCTATTTTTATTATTTGGGGCTTAGAAAAGTTACTAACAAACTTTAGCTATATAGGCATTTCTATGATCTTCTATAGTATTTGTATGTGTTTTGGTACTTTAATATCATATTATTTATATTCTCGATATAGAAAAATATATATAAAGGATGGCTCTCTATATAAAACTGGCTCATATTTACCAATAACTATTATGATGACTAATTTTTTTGCTAAATATCTATTAAATGTTGCTATGGCTGTTAATCCGTTGTTATACAGTACACTCTTCTTTAATATTTTGTATTCATTATTATCTGGCTTTTCAGTTGGTTTGTTTATCGGAGGTATTTTACAAGCATATAAAGCTTATTCAAACTTAAAAGCATTAGCTTAGGTATATGATCAACACATCTAAATTAAAATTTCACATGTATTTTACCAGTTAAATAACCCACTAAATTGATATGCTCCCCTTATAGCAGACAGTTAAAATAAAAAACTGTTTCTATAAAGGGAGCATATCAATTTCTAATTTAGTGGATTTCATTTTTGATTTAAACTGTTCATGCTGATACCTATTACCAATTTTAATGAATCTGCTATTAATAATTCAATATCATTTATCATAGAATATAGTTAGTAACATAACCAGAGTGCTATCGTACCTTTAGGGGATTCTCCTCCTTTATTGTACTACACAACATTATAAAATTATTTATATATTCTGTTAAGTTCTTGTTTTTATGGTAAGAAATATAGAACTTCCTTGTAAAGTTATATTCTTCTAAATTTATTTTTGCAATTCTTCTGTTTTTTAATTCATCTTGTATTAAGTATTGAGACAAAAGTGCTATTCCTTTATTATGAATTACAGCTTCTTTTATAGAATCAATACTCTTACAAATCCATGTAACATTAGGAATGATATGCGATTCATCAAAAATATCTTGAAGCATTTTTTGAGTTCTACTTCCAGGTTCACGGGATATTATTGGTTCTGAACTTAATTGCTTAATTCTAATTGTTTGTTCAGCAAGGGGATTTTCTGGGTGGCAAACAAGCATTAGTTTATCATCTAAAAAATCAATATATGTTAACTCGCTGCAAGGAGATTCCATTTGAATAATGGCTATATCCAAATCATATGATAATATCTTTTGTTCTATGTAGGAGCTATTTCCAATTTCAACTTGAATATTAACAGAAGGATAAAGGTTTTGGAATTTCTCTAATATTGGGTAAATCAATTTATGAGCAATTGTGGTACAAACCCCAATTCGTACTAGTCCTTGATAGGAAAGATTCCTCATTTTTAAGTTCATTTGCTCTAAATCATATAATAATTGTTTTGCATGGAAAAGCAATTCCTTTCCATTAGAAGTCAAATATAGTTTTTTAGATAATCGCTCAAATAACTTTGTATTATATTCATTCTCTAGCGCTGATATTGACTGACTGATGGATGATGGCGATATATATAAATTTTGAGCTGCTTTACTCATGCTCATTTGAGTACAAACTTCTACAAATATTTCTAAATCACGAATTGTCAATTGAAATCCCCCATTTCATATAGTTAAGTATTTACTAATCATTATATAATATTATTCATATTTTACAAAGCATTATAGAGGTGATAACCTAAAAACAAATAAGTGTATTGATTAAAGGGGATGTAAATTATGCAAAAAATATTGATTGTTGTCATTGATGGGTGCTCTCCAGAGTATTTTACTTTGGAAAATGCACCAAATATTTATAGTTTATGTGAACAAAGAGGGTTCATGAAAAATATTTATGGTGCAGTTCCTACTGTAACCAACGTTAATCACGCTTCTATTCTGTCAGGACTTTGGCCAAATGAGACACAAATGGTAGGAAATTTCTTTTATGATCACATAACAGGAAAGTCTGGATTTATACAAGAGAAAGGATTTATGAAAGCTACTACAATATTGCAGCACATTAAAAGTATTGGTGGTAAAACTGCTTTATTGACAGTAAAAGGAAAGATTCTCGAAGTATATGGAGAAGATGTTGATTTAGGAATTAGTGCTGAAAAGCCTGACCTTAACCTTTTAGAGCAGCTAGGCATTTCTATGCCGCCAAAAATACAAAGTGTAGAAAGTAGCAAATGGATTTTAGATGCAGCCCATACGTGCATACAAAAAGAATCTCCTGAAATAGTGTACTGCACTACTAATGACTATATTATGCATCATTATGGACCAAACTCTGAACAGGCTAAAAAGCAAATAAACGATATTGATAACTGCATCAAAAAAATACACAAATTAGAACCAACCCGCCAGATTTATATTACTGCTGACCATGGAATGAATAAAAAAACTACTCTTGTAAATTTTCAAAATTTATCTGAACAAGCAGGTTTTCATGTTGTATGCGTACCTCCAATGAAAGATAGATATATTGAAAATCATGCGTATCAGGAAGGTGGAACGCTTTATGTATATATGAAAAATTCAGATGAAATGGAAAAGTATCTCCAATTTGTGTCTGCTCAAGTATCAGTTGACAAAATTTTGAACAAAAAAGAAGCTGCTGAACTTTATAATTTGCCAATAAATAGTATAGGAGACTACGTCATTTTTGCCTCTGAAGATTATGCATTTGCTGAAATTAAAGGTATTTATTTAAATACTAAAGACATACGAACTCACGGCTCCCTTTATGAAAGGGAAATACCTTTAGCAGCTATTAATCCTGTTGCATCACAAGAACAGTATCAATTCAGTAAAGATATAACTTCAAATATTTTGCAATTGTTATCTAGATAGCAGTGCAGTGAGAATCGCAATATTCATAGAAGATTAATGCTAAATAGAGCTTAACTTACTTTGACAATAAGAAGGACTATGTATATTATAATAACAAACAAAATATGAAAAATTCTGAGATTTCGCTCGCAGTATATGATGTAGAAGATGCCTGGCTTGTAATTGCTAACATCAAACGGATTTTCTTCGAAATAGATATAGAGCATGAAAGGTGGTTTAAAAATGAAAATTCTTATAGTCGGATATTTTACTGAGACCTCAAAATCAAATATTATAAGGCATTTTCCAGAAGACTGGGACATTGTAATTGTCCAGCCCGGAAAAAAAATGTTACATCATATTGAAGATTGTCAGGTACTCATACCTGAACATATTAAAGTAGACCGCAGTTTGCTTTCTATAGCAAAAAAATTAAAGTTGGTACAGACGGGTGCAGGATTTGATAATGTAGATATAGATGCCTGCACGCAGTACGGCATTTGGGCTGCCAATGCTGCAGGAGTGAATGCACAGGCAGTTGCCGAGCACGTAATGGCACTGATATTGTCTTATTATAAAAACATACCGTTTCTTGATTCTTTCATGAAGAATAAGATAGATGAAAATGAATTGCAGTATACAGGAAGTGAATTAAAAGGCAAAACCATCGGGATTATAGGCTTTGGCTCCGTCGGTAAAAAAGTAGCTGAGTTTTGCAGGGTCTTTGATATGAATGTTCTTGTTTATGCTAGAAATCCCGTTGTACAGTCTGACGATTTTGTGAAAATGACGGATTTCGATACTCTTGTAGGCTCATCAGACATAGTAAGTGTGCATGTATCCTTAAATCAGCAAACCAAACAGCTAATCAACAAAGATGTATTCAAGAAAATGAAGAATACTGCACTTTTTGTCAATACAGCCCGCGGCGGAATTGTCAATGAAAGAGACTTGATAGATGCATTAAAAAATAGAGACATTTCAGGAGCATGCCTTGATGTATTTGAATCTGAACCTCTTCCAATTGAAAGTGAACTCCGAAATCTAAGAAATGTGATACTTACTCCTCATACAGCAGGCTTGCCTGATGGTCTCAAATTCCATAAAAAAAGATATGATTTCTTCGTGAACAATATAAAGCGTGTAGAAAATGGTGAAGAGCCTGAAAGCAAGCTCAATCAGTTATAATTTTGCTGCAATAAAAATAAGAGCTCTTTATTCTACTTTGTATATAAATGTTATATACAAAGTAGATAGCACCTTTTTATCATATAAATTATTTCCTATATATCAAAACCTATTTGAACTTCATTATTCTCCTCTTCAAAAGCTTTCATATAATTAAAAACTTCTTTCACTCCAAAAATAACATTATTCTGCTGACAGGTGTCTTTAATAATTTTCATTAATTTTTCATGATTCTTACTTAACACTTCATAACTATTCCCATATTCTCTTATATATTTTTCTTTTAAACCTTTAAAATGCTTATCTAAATTCTTATAATAATATTCCCTATTTCCATTTCTTAATGTTAATCCAATACCAAATACTATAATTCCTTTAACTTTAGCTTCTACACAATAATCTAAAATTCCTCTTATATTTTTCTCTGTATCATTTATATAAGGTAAAATAGGACTTAACCAGACTACTGTAGGAATTTTGTTATCCCTCATTATTTTTAAAACTTCGAATCGTTCTTTTGTTGTAGAAACATTAGGTTCGATAATCTTGCATAATTCTTCATCATAAGTTGTTAATGTCATCTGAACAACACACTTTGCTTTTTTGTTTATACTTCTTAGCAAGTCTAAGTCTCTTAATATTCTATTTGATTTAGTTTGTATTGCGAGTCCAAATCCATACTTATCAATTATCTCTAAACATTTTCTTGTATTTTGAAGATTTTCTTCTAGATGAATATATGGATCACTCATTGCACCGGTTCCAATCATGCACTTTTTTCTTTTTTTCTTAAGTGCATCCTCTAATAGCGGCTGCACATTAGCCTTAACCTCAATATCTTCAAAAATATGATCCATTCCATAACAATGACTTCTGGCGTCACAATATATACATCCATGAGTACATCCTCTATAAATATTCATTCCATTACTACTAGATAATATACCTTTTGCCACTACATCATGCATAAAATCGTAACTCCCTTCAAATTAACACTGTACAATTGAAAGTGAAAAATCTTATCGAATTCTTTCCAATAGTTTCTGAAATAAATTAAATCCTTCACTCCAATCATCTATGTTTGATTCACTGTTTATATGACCCTTTCTGCCAACAGATACTGTTTCAAGCCCCCACTGTTTACCTTTTTCTATACAAAACAGAGATGAGGAATATTGATCGTTCTCACTATAAATTAGCATTCCAGGTAGCTGAAGGTTATCTTCTGGCAAATGCTCAAAGGAATCTAAAAAATTTGGAAATTGTTCCTTGTTTGGATCTGGTGGAGCCACTAAGAAGACTGCTTTCAAGTACTTTCGTATCTTAGGCATGGCTTTTACAGTAAGCAAGCAGCCAAGGCTGTGTGCAACTAATACTACATCACAGCTATTTTCTCTTGAAAGATTTTCTATTAAATTTTTTTCCCATTCTTTATATACAGGATAATCCCATTCCTCTTGGGTTATTCTTTTAAATCCATATTTTTTCTCCCAAATACTCTGCCAATGCTCTGGCCCAGAGTTATTAAGGCCAGGAACTATCTTTATATTCATTATTAACACCTCAAACCATCTTACTTTTTCTAAAAGATTTCATTTTTGTACCAAATTCTAACATACATCTATGCTGATGTAAATGCAGTTATTAAAATCAAATATAAATTGAATATTGTGCTTTCCTTTGTATTTCAGCATTTATTTTTAGTATGCTCAAGCTACGTTTTTAACTTGATAATTAGATTATTATACCTTCAAAATGATCCATTTCATGTTGAATTATTTGTGCTGTAAATCCATTAAATACTTGCTTTTTCTTATTAAAGTTTCTATCAAGATACGTAACCTCTATCGTTTCATATCTCTTTGTTTTTCTAAACCCAATTAAAGATAAACAGCTTTCTTCTGTTTCATAAGGCTTTTCCTTTTTTAATATAACTGGATTTATCATAGGTACAATAAGATTGCCTACAGTAAATACTAATATACGCTTTTTTACTCCAATCATATTAGCAGCCAATCCAACACAATGCTCTAAGTTTGCTCTTAATGTATCTATTAAATCATCAATTACTACCATATCATTTTTAGTTGCCTCTTCTGATTTTTGTCCTAAAAATAATATATCTTTTACTATTGGTTTTATCATAATTTATACTCCTTTTTCAGTTGTATTTTTTATAAAAAATAATATATGCTTTAAAATATATTATATAGCCCTATCAATCAAATTGGCTTGGCCATACACATTCTTGCAATTGACTATAGGTTCCTCATTTAATACACATCTTTAACTAAAAAAATTATAACATAAACTAATGACACTTTTAATATCATTGGTTTATGTTTTAATATTTAATAATGTCCTATGTATTTTGATTCTCCCTATATATGGTTCACTGTAACAGATATAACGTAGAACTTTCTAAATTATATCTTAACATTAGAATATCAATCGCTAATTTTAGATAGATTAAAAATTTATTTAATGAAAATTTTCATCAGTTTATTATAAAGTGGATTAATCATATACCCTGTAGGACTATGAGAATACCTTCTGCCTGTATTCAGTTGATTAATTTTTTCCATTTCTTCACTTGATAATTCAAAGTCAAATAACTGAATGTTCTCTTTGATTCTTTTGGGATTTGACGATTTGGGGATAATAATAATTCCCCTTTGTATATGCCAACGTAAAATTACTTGAGCCACTGTTTTTTCATGATTACTTGTAATTTTTTTCAATACTGTATTTTCCAGCAAAGCTTTATTCCCTTGACCTAAGGGTGCCCAAGCTTCATGCAAAATCTTATGTTTAGTAAGATATTGATGTAGCTCATTTTGTGGAAACTCCGGATGAGTCTCAATCTGATTAATCATCGGTGGAATCTTTGAGTGTTTTATTAATTCTTCAAGGTGTTGTATCTCAAAATTTGCAACTCCAATCACTTTGATCTTACCTTGTAAATATAAATCTTCCATAGCGCGCCACGTTTCTAAATAATAAGGTGAAGCAAAATGAATTAAGTACATATCAAGGTACTCTACGTTCAGATTTTTACAAGTTTTTTCAAAAGCCTTCTTAGTAGCTTCATAGCCATGATCAGTATTCCAAACCTTCGAAGTAATAAAAAATTCTTCCCTTGGTATCTGACTTTTTTCAATTGCTAATCCTAAATCTTTTTCATTGCCATAAATTTTAGCAGTATCAAAATGACGATATCCAATTTTAATAGCTTCACCCACAGCGGTTTTAAAATCTTCCTCTTTATTTAATTTATATACTCCAAAACCAACCCGGGGCATTTTAATGCCATTTATTACTTTTATTTCTTTATTTATTAGATTCATCTCTTACAGCCTCCAAAATAAATTAGTTTAAACCAAGCCAATTAAATATCGCCTTTAGATTCCGCCATTATTCTAGTCCTCCTTCCAGCAATCACACATAAATTCTTCAACATGAGAAAATAACCTCTTCATAAGAATCAAATCGCTTTTGCCTGGATTTATATGATAGAAATTCATCGTTCCTTGTTTGACTAAAGTTACAATTTTTGCTTCTTTTAATATTTTTAAATGATGCGAAACAGCTGGACGTGACAAATGTGTTTTTTTAGTTATTTCTCCAACCCTTATTCCAGGATATGTTCCTTTCATTAAGCTTAAAATAATTAATTGTCTTGTCTCATCTCCGATAGCAGCTAACACTGCTCTACATTCTTTGAATTCATTTTCTAGTTGCTTTAATTTATCTTGTTCATCCATTGTATATCTCCTTTAATTAAATTGTAATCATTAGTGCTTTTCCTCATACAAACCTTATTCATTCGTATATGTTAATGGTTTAATCTTTTAATCCATAATAGCAAGGCATAATTGTTTTATCAACATCGGGAAAGTAAATCGAGACGAATATCTTATTTTGTAATTAATTATAGTAGAGTTTTAACTTCTAGATTTTTCATTTCTAGTAGCCTGTAGAAGTTATTTTTTATTATCAGCTCAAAATTTTTCTCTCCCAATATGAAAATCTGTTTTCCTATCTTAAATTACGTGAAAATCCAGGGCTTTTTTAAACCCACGGCCTTTAAACCCGCATTATTCAAGCATATTCTGAAGAATATATATTCTTCACCATATTTATGGTAAAGAATATTAGAAGTATTTATAGCCTTTTTTATTATACGGGCACATAAAATCATTCCTATTTAGAAAAAGTTTATATTACCTCAAACAAATTAGGATTCAATTTCAAAAAATTATTTATTATGTAGGTCATTAGCAAATTTATTAAAAGAATAATGAAGAAATTTAATGTAATGGTGTGTACCCTTCACACTTATTGAAAAGCTTATTTCAAATTACATTTAGGAAATATATGTTTAATTATGTAAATCGTGTTTAAATAAGTGCTATAATTACATATAAACATGTTTAATTTATTACATAATTACAAATCATTCTATCTAAATAACATATTGAAAGGTGAAGACTGAAATGACAGAAAAAATAGAAGAAATTTCAGATAACATTGAACTTAGAAATGTAGATATAGAAAAAGACTATAAATTAAATTTAAGAAAAGAAACTCAGCATTTTATAATCCATTACACTGAATTTGATAAGAGATGTATAGATAAAGTTTCTGATGTTCTTGAAAATAGCTATAATAGAATTACTAGTACTTTCAATCAACAACTTCAAGAAAAATTGATTATTGAGATTCATCCAGACCATAATCAGCTCCATATAGCTTTGGGATTTCCAAATGCACCCGAGTGGGTAAGAGGAGGACTTGGAATAGGTAAAATTGTAATAGCGTCACCTTTAAACCCACCACCAGGTTCAGAATTTCATAATGTATTAAATACAGCTGTTCACGAATTTGTTCATATCATAGTAAATAAAATAAATGAGAATACACCAAGGTGGTTGAATGAAGGAATTGCATGTTATGAAGCAAAAGACAATAATGAAAACTGGATAATAAAAACTGTTAAAAATGGACTAGCAAATGATATTGTTCCTACATTTAAAGATTTAGATACAGGCGATGATTTTGAAACTTTTTTCAAATATGATGGATATCAATACTCATATACTATAGTAGAATCAATAATCAAATTATTTGGCTATGACAAGCTGTGCAATTTGATAAAAGAGCCCAATAGTTTTGTAGATGTTTTCGGAATAACCGAAGATGAGCTTCATAACAAATGGATTGATTATATAAAAATGAACTACGCACTAAATTAGACTATTAGAAATTTTTGAACTTACTTGCTAATAGGAAATCTTTTAATATTATGTATTAAATGAGGAAAATAAACTTCCTCATTTAACTTTCTGCCATACTTTTTAGCTTAAAAAAACCTTATTATCATTATTTATATTTGACATTTTTAACTTGTAGTCTTCTAATGATATATGGCCTCCAGCAAATTCATTTTCGAATATATGAAATTTTGTTAGCCTATATTATCGTCCAAGCTATACATAGCTTATGATTTATATATATTCTTTCATTAATTGATCTAAACCAACTTCTGATGTTAACTTTTCAAGATTATTAAATATCTTCTCTTCGTCCCAATTCCACCATTGAAGCTTCAGTAAAAATTCAATTTTTTCATCACTAAAACGCTTCTTAATAAACTTGGCTGGATTACCGCCATAAATAGTATACGGCTCGACATCTTTCACTACAGTTGAATTTGCAGAAATAATCGCACCATCACCAATCTTAACCCCCGGCATAATAGTTACATTTTGACCTATCCATACATCATTGCCAATCACTGTATCTCCCTTAAAAGGCAGCTGTTCCACTGTTGGAGTGACCTTCTCCCAACCACCTCCAAATATATTGAAAGGATAAGTTGTAACTCCATCCATTCTGTGGTTTGCCCCATTCATTATAAACTTAATTCCCTCTGCAATTGCACAGAACTTACCTATTATAAGCTTATCTCCCAAGAATTCATAATGATGTTCTATATTATCATAAAATTTCTCAGGAGATTTTTTATTATCACTATAATAAGTATATTCTCCAATCTCGACATTAGGTTTTTTAGGTAGATTACTTATATAACAAACCGTCTTTATATTCGCATTGGGATATAGCTTTTTCTTATCTGGTCCTGTCATAGAGTACTCACTCCTTTCAGTTCTTTTATTTTTCATTTCTGACTTCTTTGGAATCAATATTATAATCAAATGAATATTGGTCCTCAGTAATTATTTTTATCAAGTTTCCACCCTTCTGTCTGGTAATTTCATTTGACACTATCTACATCACTATAAAATTTCTATATATCCTTCAGTTCCATTCACTCGGATTCTCTGCCCATCTTTTATCAGTTTAGTAGCATTCTCTACACCTACAACTGCTGGTAATCCATATTCACGCGCGATAACGGCTCCATGAGTCATGAGTCCACCAATTTCAGTCACTAGCCCTTTTATTGATACAAATAATGGTGTCCAGCTAGGGTCTGTAAAGGAGGTGACTAATATATCTCCTGCTTCTAGCACAGCATCTTCCATGTTTAAGATGACACGTGCTCTTCCCTCGATTACTCCAGAAGAAACAGCTAAACCTGCAATCGCACCAGCTGGAAGATTTTCTCGTTTATATTTACCTGTAATGATTTCACCATCAGAGGTCATAACACGTGGTGGTGTTAGTTTTTCATTTAATTTATGTTCTTCTTTACGCTTTATTATAATATCATAATCAATTTTATTTGTGTGTACTACTTCGCGAAGTTCCTCAAGAGTAAGGTAATAAATATCTTCTTTTTCATGAATAACACCATCTTGTACGAGTCGTTTCGCTTCTTTCATTAAGGCCTGCTTATAAACAAAATAGCGGCTAATCATACCGTATTTTGGGTATTCGCGGTAACCTATAAAATTCCTGATCAAGTCGATATTTCGTTTTGTCTCTTTGGCCTTTTCTTCACCATCAGGTAACTCTCTTAGGCGACTTAATAACTCTTGTTCTTTATTCAAAGCTTCCTGTCGCCCTTGCTCAAATTTCTTTTGGCCAGCACTCGGCTCAAAGTTTTTGATATTGCTTAAAATCATAGGGACAAGTGTAATTGGTTTTTCGCTGAATCGAGTTCTAGTAATGTCAATTTCTCCACTGCAGCGCATTCCAAATTTCCTAAGATAAGACAAGATTGCATCCCTTGTTTCCTTTCCACCATGAAATTTAATCACTTCATCTAAAAAGTTATCATCTTTTACATGTTGCAAACAATCAACTATTTCTGGATAAGGACGTATCACATCTGCCACATCCATTAATTCTAGACCCATTTCCGAAGTAATATTGTTTGGTACAGATTGAGAAAGGATATCAGCTGCATTTTTTTCACCTAACCATTCGTTCATCTTTTCATTAATCCAAAGCGAAGCATTTATAGCAGACATAAATACGACTGTACTTTGTGGGTCAAATAAAATCCTCTTTAACTCATTTATATCTTCTAGAATAAAATCAATTAAATCTACTCCTGATTTAGTTTGAATTTTTTGTTTTAACTCCTCTATGGATGATTGACTCTTCTTAATCAGCTCAGAAACGATTGTCGTATCCAATTCCTTTTGTGGCTCTGAACCTGCAGCTGATATACTTCTATTACTTTTAATGTCACTCTTTTTCTCTTTATCGTTTGGTAAGCATTTTATGAAGTCTCGCTCTATTATGGTCATAATTGCGTCTTCTGTGAGAGGTTCGAGTTGTTTCATATTATTTAATAAGTTTTTTCTGCCATCTGGTGAAGCTAGCATTGGTGCTACATCAACAAACAACCTTCCACCAGCCTTAAACCATCGGCCGAAAGATATTAACTCCTTTAAAGACATTCCGAGTGGCTTTAAAGGATCTGTCATCATTTGTTGATGCCCCACAGATAAATATACATGTTTTCCTTCATCATTAACTTCAGGAATTGGATATAAAGTAGTGATTGGTCGGCTCTGAACAATGTAAAATGTATCGTGAGCCAAACACCATTCTATGTCTTGTGGACATCCAAAATGCTCTTCAATCTTTCTACCCATATGCGTAAGTCTCAAAATCTGTTCATCTGTGAGCACTTGACTATTTTGCATCTCAGGCTCAATCGCCAACTTTTCGGTACCACCATCTTTTAAAGAATAGATACCTAGCTTCTTAGTAGATATTTTCTTATCTACTATTTTATCGTTGCGTACTCTATAATTATCAGCATTCACTAATCCAGAAACCAAAGCCTCCCCTAGTCCGAAGCTTGCATCAATGGATAACACTTTTCTATTGCAGGTAATAGGATCAGCAGTGAACAAAATCCCTGCCGCCTTAGGGCATACCATCCTTTGAACAACCACTGAAAGGTGCACTTTATTGTGGTTAAATTCGTTTTGAATACGATAAATTACTGCTCTCTCTGTAAACAGTGATGCCAAGCACTTTCTGATATGTTTTAAGATTGATTCCTTTCCAATAATATTTAAATACGTATCCTGCTGACCTGCAAAAGAAGCTGTGGGCAAATCCTCTGCTGTTGCACTAGAACGTACAGCATATGAATCTTTTTCACCAAGTCTTAATATGAATCTGGCAATCTCTTCGCTAATAACCTCAGGTATAGCTATGCCTTCGATGATCTTACGAATCTCACTGCTAATTTCTCTTATTTTTTCTATATCTTCTACTCCAAAATGCGATAATTCATCTAATAAACCTTTAAGTTTTTCATTATTTTCAGTTATTTTTTTATATGCTTCTGTCGTAACACAAAAACCTTCTGGTACTAAAATTTTAGTAATTCTAGATAATTCTCCTAGATTAGCGCCTTTCCCTCCAACAATGGAAATCTTTGTTTTATCAATTTCCTGAAAGCTAAGTACATATGAATTCATACACATTCCCCTTCCTCTTTTAAGTCGGAATCCTGAGTAGTTTAATTCACTTGCTCGCACCCTTATACTGCTCGTTGAAAACCATCTAGACTTTTAATTACTTTTCTAAATACGAGTGAAGCAATTTCTACGAAGTGATTCTGTTCCTATGATACACAGAATAAGCACATATTATAAGCCTGTTATTTAAAAATTTCATATGGTATAATAAAGTTGAGGGGAATAGTTGATTTTTATAAATTAAAACAATTCACTCCCAGACATCACTGCTTCTTACTGCCATGTGATTTCTAAAGGATTTCTATCTACCAGTCTTTTAAAATTATAAAGTGGATAACCTACTAATAGTGCACCTGTTACTACCCTATCTTTAGAAATATTCAACAATCTTAAAAGAGGTTCATATTCTGCCATAGAACAATATTCAAATAGTCCTGACCAGCAGGTTCCTAATCCTAATGTTTGTGCATATAATTGCACATATGTTAATGAAAAGTGTGTATTGTCGCGACCAAGTTCTTTTTGTTCTCTTGGAGCTGTTGCAATCACTAAACATGGAGCATCTCTTAATATGGTATCTTTGTTATCATTACGATACTGCTCTATTGTCGAAATAGTATTCTGTACCCACGGTGAATTCTTTAAAACACCATTTTCTATAGATTCCTCAGTCCAGTCAGCTATAATCGAAGTAATTTCATGTAGAATCTTATGATTATCAATAACATGATACGAAAGTCCTTGAGAGTTGCAAGCTGTTGGTGCAAATCTAGCTATATTAAGAAGTTCACTAATTGTATCTCGAGATACATTCCTTTTCTGAAATGTTCGAATAGATCTTCTTGATCTAAGAAAAGTGGACACAATATCTGAATCCATTAACTTTTCTTGTTGTATTTGCACTTGATTATCTAATGGAGTTTTTGTGCTGTCTAAAGCGCCATTGGGACAAACAGCTACGCAATGACCACATTCAATACAAAGATTCTTGTCTACTTTTGGTCCTGAATCACTCATCACCAATGTTCCTCTACATATTTTCACACACAGACCACATTTAGTGCATTTTTCAGAATTAACTTTAATAAAATTATTCATACAATTCTCTCCTTCATCGTATTGTCTTACTTAATTTATATATTTTTAGGAAACAATATTTCTAACCTAGCCACCATTCCTTTTAATATAGTGAAATGAAAATCTAATAATAGAATATCTGGAAGTCCAGTTTTATCAAAATTACCACTATTTTAGCTGTAACAACCGTTATGTAATACTATTTCTCTAATGATTATTTTATATAATCGATCTTTCTAACTATAACAAGCATAACCTGACCACATCATGTCAAGTTATAATCGCTGAATCAAAATGAATATAATCCACTGTATAACTGAGAAAATAAAATCACATAATATTACATAATGTTATCAGACTAGAATTCCTATTTACCTAATTTCCAAAAGATGAAAGTATTAAATTATATGATATTACCTATCTCCTTATAATGATTTTGCTTAAGTAAATAAATACCATTCCAAAACTTGACGTGATGTTGTCAAGTTTACTTAATTATACTGATTAAGTAGATAAACTTATTTAAAGGGAGGTATTTTTAATTATGCAAAATACTTTATCATTTGATATTAACAAAGAACTTGATGGTAAACGCGTACTTGTAACAGGTGGAACTAAAGGTATTGGTAGATCAATTGTTGATCGTTTGCTTAATGTGGGTGCAAAAATAATAACAACTGCACGAACTATGCCTAATGATTTGCCAGATTCTATAGGGTTCATTCAAGCAAATGTTAGCACACCAGAGGGTACTGAGAGAATCATTAAAGAGACTCTTGAAAGACTCGGTGGATTAGATATTTTAATAAATAATGTAGGTGGTTCTTCATCCTCCACTTCTGGAGCATTAAATTTAAGTGATGACGACTGGTTGCAAGCCTTTAACCAAAATCTTTTTTCAGCTGTACGCTTAGATCGTGGCTTTCTGCCCTCTATGATTAAACAACAGAAAGGTGTAATAATTCACATATCATCTATTCAAAGGAGACTTCCTGGGATAATGACTATGTCATACTCTGCTGCTAAAGCGGCCCTAACAAATTACAGCAAAAATCTAGCTACGCAGTTTGGTGGAGATGGAATACGAATAAATACAGTTGCTCCAGGTTTTACAGAAACAAAAGCTGCTGAGCGTCTTATTGAAAGAATGGCACAAAATTCCGGAATTGACTATAATAGCGCTCGTCAAGAATTAATGGATAACCTTGGCGGCATACCACTTGGTCGTCCAGCAAAACCTGAAGAAATCGCTGAACTTGTTGCATTTCTTGTATCAGACAGAGCATCTTATATCACTGGTAGTGAGCATATTATTGATGGCGGAATAATAAGGACTATATAGTCTATAAAGGCGCTATACTAAATAATTCAACATAGACATATTGTATTATTTAGTAATCACTAGATTAGTATCAATAACTTTGTAGTCCTTGCTACTCGTAATAGCTTATATTTCATGAATAAAATTGTTTTCTAAATCAATGGTCATGAAATCGCACAAACTACATTAAATATTTTAGGAGGTAAAATAATATGATCATAAACAATTTATTATTAAAATTAAAGAATAGAGATATTGATAATATTAAAAAAACTCAAGAAGTTCTTCTAAACATGAGAGGAAAAATAGAAGTTCTGATAGACATACAGTCAGAAATAAATATTCGTCCTGGTGAAAGTAATTATGATATAATTTTGATTACAAAATTTGCATCATTAGAAGATTTAGATAAATATCTTATTCATCCAAATCACTTAGAAGTTGCTAAATTTATCGGCAGTGTCTTAGATACACAAGCATCCGTATGTTATAGCTTATAAATAGTAACACAACTACCTACATTTAAAAATAATAGTTAGTACATTTAATACTAAAATAAGAAATTTACACCTTCCTAATTATCTTGAAAAAAGTTAATGTAGGAAGGTTTATTAAAGTTAGAAATTAATTACTAACATATCTTCATTAGTAACTTTATAGAAAATATGAATATATATGTTGCAATAATAAATTTACATTTAAAATTTCAGTTAGGTAAGGCCTAAGTGAAAACCAAAATGTAGAAATCCAATTACAACATATATAGTATTATAAATCAGTTGAATTTAAAAGTATGGTTATAGTTTTTTGCTTCACCATATAACCTTTAAATAAGAGTAGTATTAAATCCATTATATTCTTAATTTTTACTACTTAAATCACTTTTTGCTATTATTAAACCATTCAATTGTTGCTTTTTCAACCTCTTTTGGAAGCTTTTTATTATATACTTCATTGTATAACCAAGCCAACGATTTTTTTCTTAAGTATTTTCTCATCTCATCTTCTGCTTCTGACATTACAACTTTTATTAAACATGGACATTTTGTATGTGTATCTGGCAAATTATCTTTATCTAATAATATATTATTTTGCCTAATTTCTGCACATTGAAAGAATGATTCGCTTCCTTCTACTGCTTCAACAATATCCCAAAATGTTATTTCTTCCGCACTACGAGCTAACGCATAACCACCTTTCACACCAGGTATAGATTTTATAATTCCTGCTTTGCTTAATTTTGCATATACTTTAGATAAGTAAGTTTCTGAAATACCTTGAAAGGTTGCCAAGTCTCTTATTCCTACTGATTTACCTTCCTCTAGTTTTACCATATATAATAAGCAATGTATCGCATATTCTACTCCTACTGAAAATTTCATTTTTTATACTCCTTTGGTTTATAGTCTTTTATTAATAATATCCTATTATTTATCCCCATTCAAGATAATCATATGGTATCAAGCATATGTTCCCTGCCAAATATTTATATTGACAAACAAAAGAAATAATCATATTATAATTATAGATAACAGTTATCGACGATAATATATATCTTTATTAAAAAGAAAGAAGGAATATAGAATGTTTACAGAAAAATTTTTTGAAGTACTAAATCATGAAGGAGTAGTTTCTATTGTAACTTGTGCAAATAATGAAGCTCACATCGCTAATACATGGAACAGTTACTTAATCATTACAGAAGAAAATAAAATCTTAATCCCTGCAGCTGCTATGATTAAAACAGAGGAAAATGTTAATGCTAACCCTAAAGTTAAATTGACTCTTGGTAGTAAAGAAGTGATGGGATACAATTATATGGGAACTGGATTTTTACTTGAAGGAACTGCTAAATTCTTAAAAGATGGAGATAACTTTAATCTAATGAAAGAAAAATGTCCATTCCTAACAAGAACATTGGAAGTTACAGTTACCTCTTGCAAACAAACATTATAGTTTTCTGAATGTAAGGAGAAAATCATGTCTAGAAGAATTAGTAAATCTGACTGTGTAGGTTGTGGAACTTGCGAACGAGTATGTATTGTTGGATGCATCACAGAAGATAAGGATAAAAAAAGAATAATCACTGAATCTGCTTGTGTTGACTGTGGAGCTTGCCAATTAGCTTGCCCCAGAAAATGTATTTCTCAAAAATAATGCTACTAGAAATATACTTTTATTTAATAAAAATAGAACTATCAAAAGCTTAGTATAATCTAAAAGAAATATTATATAAAGCAAGGTTGGGTTTAAACTTTAAACTCCCAACCTTGATTTTTATATTAATGAATAAGCACATAAACTTTACTAAACATATACCTTTATGTGCTTAAAATATATTAACTAGTATAACGTAGATTCTCTACCTTCATAGTATTATTTGAAAGCACCCTTATATTGTTCTGGATAATCAAAATCTAAGTTTCTAGTTTTTGCTTCATTTAACACAAAGTATGGGTTTCTTAAAAGCTCCCTACCAACTGCAACTAAATCTGCTCTATCATTCGATATTATTTCCTCAGCCATATTAATATCTGTAATTAACCCAACAGCTATTGTAGGAATGTTACATTTTTCTCTAATTATGCTTGAATAATTTACTTGATATCCTGGATATGCATTTATTTCTGCTGGAATTAATCCTCCAGTACTTACATGCACTATATCAATATACTCTTTAATTTCATTTATGATTTCAATCATATCATTTAATGTTATTCCACCATTTTTATAATCATAAGCTGATACTCTAAGCAAAATTGCTTTCTCTTTTGGCCATACTTCTATCACAGCTTGCAATATTTCTTTTAGAAATCTAGTTCTATTCTTTATATTTCCACCATATTCATCTTTTCTCAAATTTGATAATGGTGATAGAAATTGGTGTATTAGATAGCCATGTGCTCCATGTATTTCTATAGCATCAAATCCTGCTTTATCTGCTCTTTTCGCTGCTTCTTTAAAATTTAATACAATTTCTTTAATATCATCTCTAGTTAATTCCTTAGGCAATGCACTTCTTTCATCAAATTTAACTGCACTTGGAGCTACAGCCTGACTAGCTGTTCCTGTATATTTTCTTCCACCATGATTTAATTGTATTGCAATTTTAGAACCATATTTTTTAACACCATTAACAATTCTTTTCAGTCCATCTATATGCGTGTCATCCCAAATCCCTAAATCATTGTCTGTTGTCCTTCCATTTTCAACAACTCCTGTAGATTCAAGTATTATAAGACCTACTGCACCAATGGCTCTGCTAACATAATGAGTGTAATGAAAATCATTTGCCATACCAGTCTCATCCGAAGAGTACATGCACATTGGTGGCATAACAATTCTATTCTTTAAGTTTGTATTTTTTAAAGTATAATTTTTAAAAGTATTCATAATTATAATCTCCTTTTTATTTAAATCTCTTGCTTATTGCCATTATATTATTTATACTATACTTTGAAAAGTAGTGATATTTTTTTCATATAATTTCAAAAAAGTAAGTATAGTGAGAAATCAACGGCTGAAAGGAGTTTTATTTATGTCAGAAATCAAACTTGAACGAGGAAATCCTAATGAAAAATGTCCTATTGAGGCAGCAATAAATATTATAGGTAGTAAATGGACATTTCTAATAATAAGAGATTTATTGATAGATGGAAAAATTAGATTTGGAGATTTGTTGCGCTCTTTAGATGGGATAAGCCCCAAAACGCTCTCCCTTAGACTACGTGAATTAGAGAAGTTTGGGTTAGTTAAAAGAATAGTTTATCCAGAAATTCCTCCAAAAGTTGAATATGAATTAACTGAAAAAGGTAAGAGTTTAGAAACTGCATTTATAGAGTTGAAGAAGTGGGGACTTACAATTTTAGAATAGCAAAAAATTCTATTATGTATCTTATAAAACGCTTTCTTTAATACCCATTAAATTAGGCACCTTCAAAAACTGCTAACATTTCAGCTATTCTTTGAAGATGCCTAAATATATAAAATATGACGCTAGGTATTAACCTATAACGCTAAATTATATCTTTTTTAAAATATTTCACTAATTAAGTTTACTCTTTATCATTATATATCACTTGTTATCTTTTGGTATCATTATATACCTTTTTAAATATCTATTCAATATATTTTATAAATTAAAAGAATAATGTTATAATATTAATCAATAACAATACTAAACGATAATAATTGGTGAGGTGCTTAATGTTTACTGAAGAAAGATTAGAACAGATTTTAAATATACTTAATAAACATGGTAGAGTAAAAGTAAAAGAACTAAGTGAACAATTTAATGTTTCAGAGGGTATGATAAGAAAGGATTTACAAAAATTAGAGAAAAGTGGTAATCTTCAAAGGACCTATGGTGGAGCTATACTAAATAGGGAGATTTCTAAATTAAGCTCTATAACTACTAGAATGACAGTTAACTTAAGTAGTAAAGAGTTAATCTCCAAGAAAGCTTTTGAGCTTATAGAGGATGGAGATATTATTTTTTTAGAGTCCTCAAGCATAAATTTTTTATTAGCAAAACTAATAGCTAATAGCACAAAAAAGATAACTTTGATAACTAATATGTCTATAATTCCACCACTTTTTAATGACAATGAAACCGTTATATTAATATGCATAGGTGGTGTATATGATAATAGAAGCGGAGGAGTCTTAGGCTCAGAAGCCATTAAGAGCATATCTAAATATACTTTTAACAAAGGTTTCTTGGGAAGTTCTGGTGTAAATTTAATTACTAACAGCGTATGTACTGCTATGTTAGAAGATGGTAATCTTAAAGAACTTATAGTTTCAACAAGTAAAGAAGCATTTTTACTCGTTGAAACAGAAAAATTTAATGTAGATAGTCTCTATAAATTTGCAACTATAGATGAATTTGATGCTATAATTACGGACTCAAACATTACTGATGATATTAGAGAACAGTTGAATAATTTAACTGTTAAGCTAATATAAGATTGAATACATACTATAGATATCCAAACTTAGAAATACACTTATGCATAGCATAGCTATTTTTACACAAACTAGTACTAGTTAATT
>NZ_JAKGTE010000023.1:0-87154 GCF_022324665.1 Clostridium sp. YIM B02500
TGCCTCTAAATATAAATATTTATTTTAAAAAACCTACTAAAAAAGTGTTGATTTTTCTTAGCAGGTTTTTGCGTATATATTAATTGGAAGGATAAATATGCACCGATAAAAAGAGCAGCTATGCTGCAATGCGGAACCTTTCTGAATATAGTAACCTTTTTTGGATTAATTTATTAAGAAGTAAATATGGGGGAAATGATGAATATGAGAGAAAGAAGATACGCACATTGAAAAGAGCAGCTATGCTGCATATAAGAACATTTTTTTGAATTAATTAGTGGTATATGAGTATGAAAGGGGATTGATGAGCATGAGAGAAAGAAAGTATGTTAAATTTAGAGTTGATATGTATGATGACACAAAATTTAAAATAATAGATAGAATGTCTAATAGAGATCTTATTCACTATGTTTGGAACAGGATGGTTGTTTTAGCTGGAAAGGTAAATCAAGAGGGAGAATTATATATGTCAAGAAATATTCCATACACAGTAGAGAGCTTATCAATAGAATTTAATAGAGAGATAAGTGAAGTAAAAGCTGCGTTAGACGTTCTAATGAATTTAGAAATGATTGAAATCGTAGATAATAATGTATACAAGGTGAAAAATTTTGTAAAGCATCAAAATATCAAAGTCAAGGAAAAATCTGAAATTGTAAAAAAAGAAAATGAGATAGAAATTTTAGAAAAGACTGATATGGATAAAAGTAAGAATATAGAAGTAAGTTCTAAAGGTATGACTAACATACAAGGAAAAGTAGATATTAAAGAAAATAAGAATGATGAAATAGCACTTTTAAAAGTAGATGATCCAAAACTAAATAGTGAAAATGAATTTGATAACAATAGTAATGTGACGGAAGTAAAGAAGGATGAGATTGATCAACATAATAATTTTCCTGTAATTTTTGAAGTTAAAAAAGATGTAGGTAAGAAGAGAAAAGTAAATAAAAAGAAAAATGAGAGTATTATAGAAGTGTATGATGAGGATGATTCTACAGATAATAGACATAGGGATGATGCTATTTGCTGGCTTAGTGACGGTGATATTACTTTAGGAGAAGGAGAAACTATAATAGCTGAGTGGTCTTTTGAGTAATTGTAATATATATGGCAATTCACAATTACGGTTAAAATTCTTGCAATATTTTTAGAAGTATCATGAAGAATTATTATATATATTAAAATTGAGTTTCGATATTTTGCCTTAATTAAGTGCTTAGCCTATTAGAAATTTAAATATGAATTTATTATTAAAACATATATAATAATGCTAATTGTTTGAAAATAGGGAGTTAATATTGTATAATTATTTATAGAAATTAAGATATCTAAAAGGAAAAAGAAAGTTAGTTTCTAAAGATTTTTAAAGTAAATATAAGCAATATAGGAGGCAATAAATATGGAAAAAATAAAAATGTCAACTCCGTTAGTTGAAATGGATGGAGATGAAATGACAAGAATTATTTGGGGCGCAATAAAAGAGGAATTATTAAATCCTTTTATCGAATTAAATACAGAATATTATGATCTTGGATTAGAGTATAGAAATGAAACTGACGATCAAGTTACTGTAGATGCTGCAGAAGCTATCAAAAAGTATAAAGTTGGTGTGAAATGTGCAACTATTACACCAAATGCAGCAAGAGTTAAAGAGTATGATTTAAAAGAAATGTGGAAAAGTCCTAATGGAACTATAAGAGCAATATTAGATGGAACAGTATTTAGGGCACCAATTATAGTAGAACCAGTTAAGCCATATGTTAGAACATGGAAAAAGCCTATTACGATAGCAAGACATGCTTATGGGGATGTATATAGGGATGTTGAAATGAAAATAGAAGGTAAAGGTAAATGTGAACTTGTATTTACCTCTGAGACTGGCGAAGAAAAAAGAGAGTTAGTACATAACTTTGCAGGTGATGGAGTAGTCCTTGGTATGCATAACCTTAATAAGTCTATTGAAAGTTTTGCAAGAGCTTGCTTTAATTTTGCACTAGATACTAAACAAGATCTATGGTTTGCAACTAAAGACACAATTTCAAAGAAATATGATCATACATTTAAGGATATTTTTCAAGATATTTTTGATGATGAATATAAAGCTAAGTTTGATGAGGCAGGAATTGAATATTTCTATACGTTAATTGATGATGTTGTTGCTAGAGTTGTTAAATCAGAAGGTGGAATTATCTGGGCTTGTAAGAACTACGATGGAGACGTAATGAGTGATATGGTTGCTACAGCATTTGGTTCACTTGCAATGATGACATCTGTACTTGTCTCACCAGAAGGAAACTATGAATATGAAGCGGCACATGGAACTGTTCAAAGGCATTATTATAAACACTTACAAGGTGAAGAAACATCAACAAATTCTATTGCAACAATATTCGCATGGTCTGGAGCCTTAAAGAAAAGAGGAGAATTAGATAATAATTCAGCTTTAGTGGATTTTGCAGATAAATTGGAAAAGGCTTCAATTAAAACAATTGAAGATGGAATAATGACTAAAGACCTAGCATTACTTGCTGAGCATGATAACATTCAAACATTAAATACATTTGACTTTATTAAAGCTATAAGAAAGACATTAGAGGAGATACTTTAATCTTATTTTGTGTGATTTAATATTTAAGAATGAATACACGCAATGTTATATCTGTGTTTTAATAATAGATTTATATTTAAAGTCTAGCACAACAAGTGCTAAGTTATGTTGAAAATTTAGAAATTTAACTAATACATATATAAAGTATAAATGAAAATAGGCTGTGCAAGATAGAATGTTTTTCTATTTTGGATAGTCTATTTTTTATATTCATTTTGAATAAAATGAATATAAAAAATATAGGAAACTTAGTTGATGATGTTATGTATATATATATGTTGCAATTTAGAATGTACATTTTACAATTCACAATAATTCTAAAAAAATTTTGCAATATTTTTAGAGTTAGGATGAAGAATTATTTTGGTAATATATATTGAAATACACGGCATATGTTTGAGAATTTTAGTTAATAAAGTTTTTGAATAAGAGTAGAGTCTATATATTTAGCTAATAAAAATATATGTTTCTATAGTAAGAATTCTTATTTTTTATGAAAAAGTCATTTGAATTATTGAAGTTCATAGAATCAAATAAGATATTAACAATTATAAATTTATTAAAATAATTAAGTAAATTTAACAAAAAAAGCAAAAATGCAATAATAAAACGTTACCAATTAATGAAAATATAATTTTTAAAAAAAGTCATTGAAAATCATTTTCAATGGGAGTGAAAAGTGCTATTATTATTTATAGAGAAGTTAATTAAAATCATTATCAATTGATTGTGACTTTAATTGGCGATAAAATATAAGGAATTATACATAAATAATTTATACAAAGATTAGTGAATCTAATTAAGGGGGAAGCATTATGCCATTAATATTAGCTAATAAGGGAAATGAAATGAATATTAAAAAGATTACTGGAAATGATGAAACAAAAAGATTTTTAAACAGTTTAGGGTTTGTTACAGGTGAAACGGTTAAAATTATTTCTGAACTTGGAGGAAATCTAATAATAAATGTTAAGGATAGCAGAGTTGCATTAGATAAAAGAATGGCAAGTAGAATTATAGTTTAGGAGGATTTTTATAATGAACACATTAAAGGAGATTAAATGTGGACAAACTGTTAAGGTTAAAAAGGTTGATGGGTTAGGACCAGTCCGTAGACGTATTATGGATATGGGAATAACAAGAGGGTGTGAAGTGTATGTTCGTAAAGTGGCGCCACTTGGAGATCCAATAGAAGTAACAGTTCGTGGATATGAATTATCACTTCGTAAAGCTGATGCAGAAATGATACTTGTAGAGTAATTCAATACAAAAAAATATATACCATAGTTCAATTTAATAAAGAAAGGTATATATAGTGATGAGGAGGAATAGAAATGTCAATTAAAATAGGGCTTGCAGGTAACCCTAATTGTGGAAAGACAACTATGTTTAATGAACTTACAGGTTCATCACAATATGTTGGTAACTGGCCAGGGGTAACTGTTGAAAAAAAGGGTGGTAAGTTAAAAGGACATAAGGAAGTTGAAATTGTCGATTTACCAGGAGTTTATTCTCTATCACCATATACACTTGAAGAAGTTGTAACACGTAATTTTATGATAAATGATAGACCAGACGCAGTAATTAATATTGTGGATGCATCTAATATAGAAAGAAATTTATATTTAACAACTCAGATTTTGGAATTAGGAATTCCTACAGTTATAGCACTTAACATGATGGATATTGTAGAGAAAAATGGAGATAAAATAGATATTAATAAATTATCAAAAACTCTAGGGTGTCCAGTAGTTGAAACTTCTGCACTTAAAGGGAATGGTGTTAAAGCAGCAGCGGAAAAGGCTATAGAAATAGCTAATTCAAAGAAAAAGCCAAATTTTCAAGTGCCATTTTCAAAAGAAGCTAGAGATGCTTTTAAAGAGATAGAAAAAATTGTCCAAGGTAATATACAAGGTAAAGATACTAATATTAATTGGCTTTCTATAAAATTATTTGAGCGTGATAAAAACATAATAGATAATTTAAAAATTCCAGAAAAAATATTAAGTGATATAGAAGCAGTAATACAGAAATATGAAAATGAACTTGATGACGATAGTGAAAGTATTGTTACTTCAGATAGATATGCATTTATAGGAGATGTAGTTTCAAGTGCGATTAAAAAGAGCAGTAATGGAAGAGAAACAACATCAGACAAAATTGATAAAATTGTTACAAATCGTTTCTTGGCATTGCCAATTTTTGTGGTTATTATGTATGCAGTATATTATATTGCAATAACAATAGGGACAATAGGAACTGATTGGATTAATGATACGTTATTTGGAGAGATAATTCAAGGAAGTGCTTCAGATTGGATGGCAAGTGCAAATGTAGCTGACTGGTTACAAGGATTAGTCATTAATGGAATAATTAGTGGAGTAGGTTCGGTAATTGGATTTGTACCACAGATTATACTTTTATTCTTATTCTTATCTGTACTTGAGGACTGTGGATATATGGCCCGTGTAGCATTTATTATGGATAGAATTTTCCGTAAGTTTGGTCTTTCAGGGAAGTCATTTATACCAATGCTTATTAGCTCTGGTTGTGGTGTACCTGGTATTATGGCAACACGTACAATGGAAAACGAGAGAGATAGAAAAATGACAATTATGTTAACTACATTTATTCCTTGTAGTGCTAAGTTGCCAATTATAGCTTTAATTGCATCAGCATTCTTTAATGATTCAGCGTGGGTAGCTCCATCAGCATATTTCTTGGGAATAATAATGATTGTTGTTTGTGGAATTATATTAAAGAAAACAAAATTATTTTCTGGAGATCCTTCACCATTTGTTATGGAATTACCACAATATCATATACCAAGCGCAAAAAGTGTAGTCATTCATATGTGGGATAGAGTAAAAGCATTTATAGCAAAAGCCGGAACAATAATTTTAGTTTCTTGTGCAGCAGTATGGTTCTTACAATCATTTAATTGGTCATTCGAAATGGTAGACGCAGATAATAGTATATTAGCAAGCCTAGGAAATATTATTGCACCTATATTTGCACCACTTGGCTTTGGAAATTGGCAATCATCAGTTTCAACAGTTACAGGACTTGTTGCAAAGGAAAATCTTGTTGGAACATTTGGTGTCTTATATGGAATAGCAGATGCATCTGAAACTGATCCGACATTAATTAATAATGTTGGTGCAATGTTTACAGCAGCAAGCGGGTTTGCATTTATGGCATTCAATTTACTTTGTGCTCCTTGTTTCGCGGCAATTGGTACAATAAGACGTGAAATGGGAAATTGGAAATGGACATTTATTACTATAGGATTCCAGACAGCAACTGCATATATAGTGGCACTTGTTATTAACCAAGTTGGTAATTATATATTGGGGGTTGGAAGTTTAGTTGGAGCTGTAGTTTCAATTATAATTGCAGTAGCTGTAGTATTTATAGTTATAGCAACAGGAAGAAAAGGATCAAAAGGATCAAAAGAAAAAGTAGTTAATGCTAATTTAAGTTATACAAAATAATGTTTATACAACTAGATTTAAGTATAACGGTTTACTTAGATTAAGATTTGAGGAGTGATAATTATGGTGGCAACAATTATATTAGCTGGTATAATATTTGGATTTATGGCATTTGTAATAGGGAAGCAAATAAAAAAAGCTAAAAATGGAGAAAGTGGTTGCGGATGTGGATGCTCCGGTTGTTCATCAGCTAATGCATGCCACGGAATAAAAATAAAGCAAAAATAGAATGCTAATAATTAAATATGTTGCAATTAGAAACCTATATTTTAGTATTAAATGAGCAATTAGTTTATTAGTATATTAGATGTAAATATTGCGGCATATATGTTAAGTAGTTGTTTAAGGCAACTACTTTTTTTATTCTCCAGATTCTAAAGTCTCCTATGATTTTGTTCTTTTCTTGAAGTTTATATTTGTGGAGAGAAAACTGTGGGTACTGTTTTTTTGTTAATGGAATTTTCTTGAATAAATGTATTGACAAAGTGAATAATATAAACTATAGTATAAATCATATAAATCCTATTGAAATAATAGGGATTAAAACAAATATCAGTATAACCAATAAAATAATACGAATTATTGATGTTGTTATAAATTCTTTAATTGAGATTTAGATAGGCAATTATAACTAAAAGCCTACTAAACATATATGATAAATAATAAATTTGAAAGGGGCAAATGTTATGAAAAAGAGAAGAATATTAAGTGTTACGCTTTCGATAGCTTTAATAATGGGGGCTTTTATAGGTTGTGGAAAGCAAGAAGCTAATAGTGAAAATTCAAACAGTAAAAAACCTGTAGAGCTTTTGAATGTATCATATGATCCAACAAGAGAATTATATACAAAATTTAATGATAGTTTTATAAAATATTGGAAGGATAAAACTGGACAAGATGTAACAATAAATCAATCACATGGAGGCTCTGGTGCACAGGCGCAATCAGTAATTGGTGGATTGGAAGCTGATATTGTAACCTTGGCATTGGGTTATGATATAGATGCTATAAGTCAAGCTGGTCTTGTAAATAATGATTGGCAAAGTAAATTTAAAGAAAATAGTTCACCATATACATCGACTATAGTTTTTCTTGTTAGAAAAGGAAATCCTAAGAATATAAGGGATTGGGATGATTTGACAAAGGATGGAGTTTCAATAGTAACCCCGAATCCAAAAACATCAGGAGGAGCTAGATGGAACTACTTGGCAGCTTGGGCCTATGCATCGAAAAAGTATAATGGTGATGAAAAGGCTATAAAAGATTTTATGTCAAAATTATACTCAAATGTAGTAGTATTGGATTCAGGAGCTAGGGGGGCAACAACAAGTTTTGTTGAGAGAGGATTAGGTGATGTACTTATAGCATGGGAAAATGAGGCCCTTTTATCACTTAATCAACTTGGAAAAGATCAGTATGAAATAGTAGTGCCATCATTAAGTATTTTGGCAGAACCGCCTGTTGCTGTAGTTGATAAAGTTGTTGATAAAAAGGGAACTAGAGAAGTTGCGCAGGGGTATTTAGATTATCTATATACTAAAGAAGGACAAGAAATAGCAGCAGAAAATTACTATAGACCTAGAGATAAGGAAGTTGCTGAAAAGTATAAGAGCACATTTCCAGAAGTTAATTTAGTTACAATAGACAGTGAATTTGGAGGATGGGCGAAAGCTCAGGAAACTCATTTCTCAGATGGAGGAACATTCGATCAAATTTATATTCCTAAAAAATAATGATTCGATGAGCCCAATAAGTTAATATTAAGTTTATAATCATAAATACAAACTTTGGTAATTTCAAAATATAAACAAGATTTTACAAAATAATAATTTCAAAAACTTACTAAATAAAATTTAACATTTTCATTTGGTAAGTTTGGTTTTTGTTAAAAATTAATATTTTTAAGTTAATTTTATTGACAAAAACATAAATTTCCCTTATAGTATATTTCATATAAAGTTTATAAAATTAGTAGGAAATAAAAAAGACATTATACATATTTAGTTAAACGGTGCAATCATCACATCAAGCATTATTTTATATAATACATTGAGATAAAGTTTTAATAATATGTGAATTAATTAGGTTTCTATATGGCAGTCTCAATTGGATCTTAGATTAATAAAACTTTAAGTGTAAATTTATTACTGCAACGTATACTAAAGCTTGTTATTTGCAGGGCGTTATTTAATTAAAACCCTACTAAACATATATGAATATTGATTTTTTACATATGAGCAATAAATATTTATGAAAAAAGATTGGGGAGAATATTGTGAAAAAAACTGGGATTTTATGTTTGATGCTTTCTATTACATTAATTACTGGGACTTTTGTTGGATGTGGAAAGCAAGGAACTAATGGCGATAATAGCAAAAAACCAGTGGAACTCTTGAATGTATCATATGATCCTACAAGAGAATTATACACTAAGTTTAATGAAAGTTTCATAAAGTACTGGAAAGAAAAAACTGGACAAGATGTAACAATAGATCAATCTCATGGAGGATCTGGTTCACAAGCGCAGGCAGTTATGGGAGGATTAGATGCTGATATTGTGACTTTAGCATTAGGATATGATATTGATGCCATAAGCAAAGCTGGTCTTTTGAATAGTGATTGGCAAAGTAGGTTTAAAGAAAATAGTGCACCATATACTTCAACTATTGTTTTTCTTGTTAGAAAAGGAAATCCAAAGAATATAAAAGATTGGGATGACTTAACAAAGGATGGTGTTTCGATTGTAACACCAAATCCAAAAACTTCAGGTGGAGCTAGATGGAATTACTTAGCGGCCTGGGCTTATGCATCAAAAAAATATAATGGTGATGAAAATTCTATAAAAGAGTTTATGTCCAAGTTATATTCGAATGTAGTTGTATTAGATTCAGGATCAAGAGGAGCAACTACTAGTTTTGTTAGAAGAGGATTAGGTGATGTTCTTATAGCTTGGGAGAATGAAGCTATGTTATCACTAGAGCAGCTTGGAAAAGATAATTATGAAATAGTAACTCCATCTTTAAGTATTTTAACAGAGCCATCGGTTGCAGTTGTAGATGAAGTTGCTGATAAAAGAGGTACTAAAGAGGTTGCTGAAGCATACTTGGGCTACTTATATACTAAAGAAGGACAAGAAATAGTAGCTCAAAACTATTACAGGCCAAGAGATAACGAAGTTGCTGAGGAATATAAGGATACATTTCCTAAATTGGATCTTGTAACAATAGATGATTCCTTATTTGGAGGATGGAAAAAAGCTCAAGAGACTCATTTCTCAGATGGAGGAACATTTGACCAAATCTATATTCCTAAAAACTGAGAATATTAGAGTATAAAGTGAAAATCGATTTAGAGGGGGATACCAAAAGGAATTTTAGTTGGACTTATACCATCAAGGAGAATCAAATCTGGGAGATTGCCAGTTTTATATCCAACTTAAATAAGAGGAAGATAAAAGTGGCTAGGTATCAGAGAAATTCTTAAATATAGTAATTATTTTGTTAGAGTGGGGGATGAATATGAGCAAGACAAAAAGAGTTATTCCTGGATTTAGATTGACAATGGGTTTTTCTCTTGTTTACCTAAGCCTTATAGTTTTAATTCCTTTATCAGCTTTAGTCATAAAGTCAGGGGGAATGGGATTAGATAAATTTCTTAGTACAGTATTAAATGCTAGAACATTACACGGATACTTGGTAAGTTTTGGTGCTGCATTTATAGCAGCGATAATAAATAGCATATTCGGAGTTATCTTAGCGTGGGTTTTAGTCAGATACGATTTTCCATTTAAAAGATTTATAGACGGAATAATTGATTTACCATTTGCACTGCCAACAGCTGTTGCAGGTATCTCACTTACTACCTTATATTCTGAGAATGGTTGGATAGGAAAAATACTTTATTCATTTGGAATAAAATCATCATTTTCTATTTTAGGAATTGTTATAGCTTTAACATTTATAGGAATTCCGTTTGTTGTAAGAACAATTCAACCGGTTCTTGAAGATTTAGATGGACAATATGAAGAAGCGGCGGCAATGCTTGGAGCCAGTAGAGTAAGAACTTTTTGCAAAGTAATATTTCCAGAAATATCAGCACCATTATTAACTGGATTTGGTTTAGCCTTTGCAAGAGGTGTTGGTGAGTATGGAAGTGTAGTGTTTATCGCAGGAAATCTTCCAATGAAAACAGAAATTGCACCTCTTTTAATTATGTCAAGATTGGAACAATACGATTATAGTGGTGCTACGGCTATAGCTTTAGTTATGTTAGGTGCTTCATTCTTAATATTATTCGTTATAAATGGAATTCAACTATACAATAGTAAATTAAAGCAGATATGAGGTGAGTAGTAAGTGAAAAAAACATCGATGAATAGAAGTGAAAATAAATTATTGAAATACGGTTTGATAGGTATAAGTATAGTTTTTCTTACATTAATGCTTATTATTCCACTGATATCGATAATTTCTGAAGCTTTGGCTAAAGGATTTAGTGCATATATTAAAGCAATTTCAGATGGATATACTCTTAAAGCTATGAACCTCACATTAATAGCTACGTTAATAGCAACAATCATGAATACTATATTTGGTATATGTGTTGCATGGACTATAACAAAATTTAAATTTAGAGGGAAGAACTTGCTAGGAACCTTAATTGATTTACCATTTGCAATATCACCTGTTATTGCAGGATTAATATTCGTATTAACATTTGGAAAAGGGAGCTTTTTAGAAAATATTTTAGTTCCAAATAATATAAAAATAGTATTTGCTGTACCAGGGATAATATTAGCAACTATATTTGTAACCTTTCCGTTTGTAGCGAGAGAGATAATACCTTTAATGAATGCTCAGGGAACTGATGAAGAAGAAGCAGCAGCGATGATGGGAGCTAATGGATTTAATATATTTAGAAAAATAACTCTTCCTAATATTAAATGGGGACTTATATATGGAGTAATACTTTGTGCAGCAAGAGCAATGGGAGAGTTTGGGGCAGTATCAGTGGTATCTGGTCATATTAGAGGAAAGACAAATACTCTTCCATTACACATTGAAATCTTATATAACGAATATCAATTTTCAGCAGCTTTTGCAGTTGCTTCAATATTGGTAATCATTGCAGTTATTGTTTTAATATTGCGTAATATTGTGGAATGGAAAACTAAGAAGGGGGTGTAGTATCTATGTATGTGGAACTAAAGAATATTAATAAAAGATTCGGAGATTATAAGGCGTCTGACAATGTTAGTTTTAGGATAGAGCAGGGAAAATTAATTGGTCTTTTAGGCCCAAGTGGAAGTGGTAAGACTACTATACTTAGGATGATAGCAGGTCTTGAAACTCCAGATGAAGGAGATATCATTATTAATGGAGTTAAAGTCAATGATATAGAACCGGGAAAAAGAGGAATTGGCTTTGTATTTCAAAGTTATGCTCTATTTCGTCATATGACAGTTTATGATAATGTAGCGTTTGGTCTTGTGGTACAAAAAGCTAAAAAAGATTATATACATGAGAGAGTTATGGAACTTATAGAGCTTATTGGTCTTAAAGGTCTTGAAAAAAGGTATCCAGGCCAATTGTCTGGTGGACAAAGACAACGTGTAGCTTTTGCTAGAGCACTTGCTCCTAATCCACAGTTGTTACTACTAGATGAGCCTTTTGCAGCAATTGATGCGAAGGTAAGAAAAGAACTTAGAAGATGGCTTAGAGAAACAATATCGAAATTGGGAATAACAAGCATTTTTGTAACCCATGATCAAGATGAAGCTGTAGAAGTGGCAGATGAAATAATAATAACAAATAGAGGGAAAATTGAGCAGAAAGGTAGCCCAGTTGAGATATATAAGAATCCAAAGACTCATTTCGTAGCGCAATTTATTGGTGAATCCAATCTAATAGATGATTATACTAAGCTAAAAGGATTTGAAGTTGTGAACCCTAAAGAAACAAAAGCAATAGTACGTCCTGAGTTTATACAAATTGCTAAAAATGATAAGGAGATTTTGACTCCTCTTGCAGCAGAAAAGGGAATTGTAAAAGGTATTGCATTTAGAGGAAATAATCTTGAAATAGACGTACAGGTAGGGAACCAAATATTTTATGGATATCGTAGTTTGGAAGATGAAGAATTAAAAATTGGTGAAGAAGTTTTCGTTTTAATCCATAGAGTTTATGCATTTGATGAAAAAAGTGCAAATGTTGTGGAAAATAAGATTAAAACAGAAGAAATGTCTGTATTTATTTAACACGGCACAATCAAAAAATATTGACCTTAAAAAAAGGAGATATGCTATGAGTAAGAACGTTCAAGTAAAACAATTAGAAACTGATATATTAATTATTGGAGGAGGTACTGCTGGGTGCTATGCGGCCTTAACCATACGTGAAAATTCTAATGCATCCGTACTTATACTTGAAAAAGCTAATATTAAGAGAAGTGGGTGCTTAGCAGCCGGAGTAAATGCAATCAATGCATATATAGTTAAAGGAAGAAAGCCTGAAGACTATGTGGATTACGCTAAAAAAGATGCAGATAATATTGTGCGTGAAGATCTACTTCTTACAATGTCACAAGGTTTAAATAAGGTAACAAAAAAGTTAGAGGATTTAGGGCTTGTTATCTTAAAAGATGAAAATGGCGAATATGTGGCTAGAGGAAATAGAAATATAAAAATTAATGGTGAAAATATTAAACCTATTTTAGCAGATGCAGTGCAGGAACTAAACGATGTTACTGTTATGAATCAAGTTAATGTTATTGATTATATTGTAAAAGATAATCAGATACTTGGCGCTTTTGCAGTTGGTGTAGAAGAAGAAATTCTATATGAAATTAAAGCAAAAAAGGTAATATGCGCAACTGGTGGAGCAGCAGGTCTTTATAAACCTAACAATCCAGGTTTTTCAAGACATAAAATGTGGTATCCTCCGTTCAACACTGGTGCAGGGTATGCTATGGGAATAAAAGCAGGGGCTGAAATGACTACTTTTGAAATGAGATTTATTGCTTTGAGATGTAAAGACACGATTGCACCAACGGGTACAATTGCTCAAGGTGTAGGCGCAAAGCAGGTAAATTCAAAAGGAGAAGTTTATGAAACAAAATATGGTCTAACTACATCAGAAAGAGTTTATGGAACAGTAAAGGAAAATCAAGAAGGAAGAGGGCCTTGTTATTTAAGAACAGAAGGTATTACTTCCGCTCAAGATGAGGAATTAAAAAAAGCATATTTAAACATGGCTCCTAGTCAAACTTTAAAATGGATAGAATCAGGAAAAAATCCAAGTGAGCAAAATGTAGAAATTGAAGGAACAGAACCATACATAGTAGGTGGACATACTGCTAGTGGATATTGGGTTGACACTAAAAGAGAAACAACAATAAAAGGTCTTTATGCAGCAGGTGATGTAGCTGGTGGATGTCCACAAAAGTATGTTACAGGAGCATTAGTAGAAGGCGAAATTGCAGCAAAGGCAGCAGTTGAAGCAATAAATAATAGTGATAAAAATGTTATTACTTTATCAACAGTTGAAGAAGATTTACTTATAAAGAAAAAGAAATTAGAAGTTGAAAAAGTATTAAACTCTGAAAATCAGATATTTAATTTTGAACAACTTGAAGAAGCAATGCAGAAGGTAATGGATACTTATGCAGGTGGAATTGGAAGTAGTTATCAATTTAATGAAAAGCAGCTTGAACTTGCAATGGAGAAAATCGATCAAATTGAAAAATTAAGTGAAAATCTTTATGCAGAAGATATGCATGAATTGATGTTTGTATATGAATTAAAAGAGAGACTTACTCTTTGTAAATCTGTAATTGCCCATTTAAAAGCGAGAAAAGAAACTAGATGGCATAGCTTTGCAGAAAATCTTGATTATCCAGAGAAAAGCGATGAATGGTTAAAATATGTTAATTCGAAGCTTGTAGATGGCAAACTTACAATGTTATATAGAGATTTAGTGGGAAGAGGTGAAACATATGAGCATAGCAATTAATAAAAATAAATGCATAGGATGCAAAAGATGTTTAGCTGTGTGTCCAGGAAGTCTTATAAAATCAACTGAAGATGGCAAGAAAGTATATATAAAATATCCTAAAGATTGTTGGGGATGCTCTTCTTGCATAAAAGAATGCCCTACAGGTTCCATTTCATTATATCTAGGAGCAGATATGGGTGGAAGAGGAAGCAAACTTACAGTTAAATTTAAAGATGATATTGCAGATTGGAAGATTGAAGAAACTGATGGAACAGAGCATTCAATTAAAATAAACCGTAAGGATTCAAATCAATATTAGAATCAATTCACGATTCACAATTAAAGAATATTTAAAGAAATTACGAAGTAATTTCATCTAAAATTGTGAACTGTGAATTGTGAGATAAGACATAGATTTTAAATTTTAATTAGCAAATAGGGGGACTAATATATGAGCGAATTATCACATCTTGATAAATTAGAAGCAGAAGCAATTTATATTATTAGAGAAGTAGCAGCAGAATGTGAAAAGCCAGTAATGTTATATTCCATTGGTAAAGACAGTTCTGTTATGTTACATCTTGCAATGAAAGCATTTTATCCTGAAAAGCCACCATTTCCTTTCATGCATATAGATACAACATGGAAGTTTAAAGAAATGATAGAATTTCGTGATAAGACAGCAGAAAAATTAGGAATTGAGATGATTGTCCATTCAAATGAAGAAGGTATAAAGCAAGGGATTAATCCTTTTGATCACGGATCAGCATATACTGATATCATGAAGACACAAGCTTTAAAACAAGGATTAAGTAAATATGGATTTACAGCAGCATTCGGCGGAGGACGTCGTGATGAAGAAAAATCTCGTGCAAAGGAAAGAATTTTTTCTTTTAGAAATGAAGCACAAGCATGGGATCCTAAAAATCAAAGGCCAGAAATGTGGAAGCTTTATAATACTAAAATAAATAAAGGTGAAAGTATGAGAGTTTTTCCAATTTCAAATTGGACTGAAAATGATATATGGCAATATATAAAGCGTGAAAATATTGATATAGTTCCTTTATATTTTGCAAAAGAAAGACCATGCATTGAACGTGATGGCAATATAATTATGGTAGATGACGATAGATTAAAACTATTACCAGGTGAGAAAGTTGAACATAAGAAAATAAGATTCAGAACACTTGGATGTTATCCATTAACAGGTGGTTTTGAATCAGATGCAGTTACTTTGGATGCTATTATTGAGGAAACCCTTAGTGCCGTATCATCTGAAAGAACAACTAGAGTTATTGATAGTGAAGCAGCAGGTAGTATGGAAAGAAGAAAGAGAGAGGGGTATTTCTAAGATGAAGAGCTTATTAAAGTTTATAACATGTGGTAGTGTAGATGACGGAAAATCTACTCTTATTGGGCATATTTTATATGATTCAAAGCTTTTATATGCGGACCAAGAAAAAGCTTTAGAATTAGATAGCAAAGTTGGAAGCAGAGGAGGAGCAATAGACTATTCTCTACTATTAGATGGTTTAATGGCAGAACGTGAGCAAGGAATTACAATAGACGTTGCATATCGTTATTTCACAACTGATAATAGAAGTTTTATAGTAGCAGATACTCCAGGACATGAAGAATATACTAGAAACATGGCAGTAGGTGCATCCTTTGCAGAGCTTGCTATTATATTAATAGATGCAAAGCAAGGTGTGTTAGTACAAACAAGAAGACATGCAAGAATTTGTTCTTTGATGGGTGTAAAACATTTTGTATTTGCAGTTAATAAGATTGATTTAGTAGGTTACAGTGAAGAAAGATTTTTAGAAATTGAAGAGCAAATTAAAGAATTAGTAAATGAACTTTCATTAGAAAATGTTCATTTAATTCCTGTATCAGCTACGGAAGGGGATAACGTTACTAAGAAGTCAGAAAATACTCCATGGTATCAAGGGGAAGCGCTTTTACCATATCTAGAAAATGTAGAGATTGATAGTAAGTCAGAAGAAGGCTTCTATATGCCAGTTCAAAGAGTATGTAGACCGAATCATACGTTTAGAGGATTCCAAGGAGAAATTGAAGCTGGAAGTATTTCTGTAGGAGATGAAATTACAACACTTCCTAGCAATGAAAAAGCATTAGTAAAAAGTATTCATATTACCGATAAGGAATCGCAAAGCGCTGGAAAAGGTCAATCTGTTACAATACAGCTTAATAAAGAAGTTGATGTATCAAGAGGCTGTGTACTTACAAAAGAAACTGATATTACTACAAGTAAGTTAATTAGTGCAAAGATTCTTTGGATGGATGATTCGGAATTAACGGCTGGTAAAGAGTATTTTGTAAAAGTAGGTACTAAGATGCTGACTGGTGTTGTTACAGATGTAAAATATAAAATTGATGTCAACACAGGAGAGCATTTACCAACTGGTTATTTAACAAAAAATGAAATAGCGGCATGTGATATTCTATTATCTGAAAAGATAGTTGTTGATAAGTTTGATGCACATAAAACATTAGGAGAACTTATTTTAATAGATCGTGTTACTAATATGACATCAGCTTGTGGTGTTATAGAAGATGTTCATAATAATGATACTAAAAATGCAAAATTTGCTTTTGAGTATAATGAATTAAAAGCAAGAGGAGATATTTTTGAAGAATTCTATTATGATACAGAAACTTTATCTATATTCAAATATAAACCAGAAGAAAAGACTTATACTGTAGGCGATGAGCTTCCAATAGAAGGTGATAGCTACAAATATCCAGATAACTTTGATTTACTAGTTCTTCGTGACTCAATAGTAATTGAAATACGTGATAAGAAAATTACAGATATTAAATCTATTGGCGATTATAAATATCAAGAAGTTCCAGTTATTAATGGCAGAGGATTTGAAGTTAAGGTAAATTCTAATGAAGAAGTTGTAAAATTCTTAAATGAATATAAAGAAGCTAACGAGAAAACTCTAGGAGATTTCTTGAATAGATGGGTTAGATTTGAAACTTATAGAAGAGTAGTTTTTCATAGTACTAAATAGAAAATGTATAAAGGTGTTGTCTTAAATACAGAATATAAAAAATAAATCAAAGAAGCCTTAAAAATGATTGGTAAATTATTTTTGAGGCTTCTTTTACTAACGTTTATTATTAATAAATGCAATTACTAGATTTTAAATTCGAAGTTATATAATGTATTATTATGTTATAATATTAGGAAAAATATACTATATTTATATTTGTTTTATTGAAAAAGGAATTATTTGATGATAAAGTTTAATGTAGGTAGATAGGGGTGATTAATTTTATGAAACATAAAATATTATTGTTTAATTGTAAACCTGGCATGATTTTGGCTGAGGACATAATATGTAATGGTTTAAAATTAGCGTCTAAGAATACAATACTCAATTCATATATAATAGATAAATTGATTAGTCTTGGAGAATATAGTGCTCATATCTATGTTTCGGGAGAAAACAATAGCTTGGGCAAAAGTAATATGGATAAAATTAAAGAATTTGAAGAGGATTATGATGTAAGTATATTCAATATTAAAGAATTAATAAGAGGATTGATTACAACAAATAAAATGAATTCTGAGAGTATTTCTAAAATATCTAAATCGATAATAAAGTATTTAGATGAGCCTAACATCATAATTAAGTGTTTAGTTGCGTTAAATAAAGCAGATGAGTATACTTATACGCATTGTATAAATGTAGCAATATATTCAATGCTTATAGCAAAATGGATGAATTTATCTTCAGGCACAGTTAAAGAAATTATTGAATCAGGACTTCTTCATGATATCGGCAAGATTAAAATAGACAATGAAATATTGAACAAGCCAGGTCAGCTAACAAGAGAAGAATTTGATGAAATTAAGAAACATACTATTTTAGGATATGATATAATAAATGATTATGATTATTTTAGTAGAAGTATAAAAGATGCAATACTTATGCACCATGAAAGAATTGATGGATCTGGATATCCGTTTGGAAAGTTAGGAATAGATATTACATTAAATGCAAAAATTGTTGCAGCAGCAGATACATTTGATGCAATGATATCAAATAGAGTATACAAGAAAGGCGTAACTCCACTTAAAATATTTCAAATGTTTTTGACTGAAGGAGTAAAATTGTATGATACTTCAGTTATTTTTACACTCTTAGAAAATATAAGCCCATATTATATAGGAATGAAGGCAAGGCTTGAGGATGGTAGGATAGGTGAAATTATGTATATACCTCCAAATGATATACTAAGTCCTATTGTAAAAATTAATAATGAGCTTATTGATTTTTCAAGAAGAACAGACTTAGATATAAGTGATATATTTGTATAGTGGTTAGCAATATAGAAATGCGTAAATTTAAAACTTAAAAAAATACTGTGTGTATATGTCGAATCGTAATTCCATTTTTGGAAATAATATAGATAAATAAAATTAGAATCTTAATACATATAAAAAGAAACTTTTATTAATGTAAAAAAAGTAAATGGAATATCAGTTGAAAATTAGACGAAGTATTTTTCTCCAAACATAGGCTCAAAGTAGATTTTAAGCTACTTTGAGTCTGTTTTTTTGTAGAAATTTATAGAAAGTGTAAATGGGATTTTAGAATGAAAAGATTATTTAATTATATAATTAGATAAAAATTATTAGATGATAATACCAATTAGTACAATATATTATTACTTTAAACAATATAATATCATTATTGACAAATAAGACCAGAAATTATACTATAAAATTAGTGGGAATCAATATTTTTTTATAGTGCAGATAATAAAATGTTAGTTTTTCGAAAATTATATAAAATTAAATTATAAAAATAAAAAAATATATGAAGAAATTTGTGCTTGGAGGAGTGGATGTGAAAAAGGTTCTTGTAATCTAGAATTAATGGAGCTAGAGGATTCACTATAAAACCATATAAACAAGGTTATTTAGCTGATACTTTAAAAAAATTATAGTGAATTTTACTAGAATATTTGTGGAGGAAGACTATATGAATGAATTATTGGATATTCAACACATTGCTTTTGAATTAGCAAGCGAGAAGTATGCTCTTAAGATTAGTGATGTTTATGAAATTATTAGAATGCAGCAAATATCTCCAACACATAATAGTAAATTCTTTTTGGAAGGCGTTATTAATTTAAGGGGAAAGGTAATTCCGGTAGTTAATTTACATAAAAGGTTTAAACTAATAGAATGCGCTAGAACTAAAGAAACTAGAATAATAGTGGTAAAAAGTAGGGAAGAGATGATTGGGATAATTGTGGACAAGGTTGATTCAGTCATACAATTCGATGATATCCAACCAACGCCAAAAGTTGTTGCAGGTATTGATGGAGAGTACTTTGAAGGAATAGGAATTACAGAAAATGGAGTGATAAGCTTATTGAAGATAGATATAGTTCTTCATGATTAGGGGGATGTGAAATGTCTAATATATATGAAATGCCTGAAATGGTAAGTGCATTTTTGGATGAAGTGGAAGAGCAGATACAACTTTTAGAACAAGGAATTTTAGAATTAGAAAAGAAAGATGAAGTCAGCAAAGTTATACAAGATATTTTTAGGGTAGCACATACATTGAAGGGATCCTCTTCAGCTATGGGGTATGAAAAGATGAAATCGCTTACTCATGAGATGGAAAATGTACTTGATAAAATTAGGAATAATTTTATGGAAGTAACGGGGCCAATAATTAACGTTTTGTTTGAATGTACTGACTGCTTAACTTTATTAAAAAGAGATTTTATAGAGTATAAGAATGATACAGAAGTAGACATTGATGATATCATAGGAAAACTTAGGCGTATACAAAGTATTGATGTGGACAAAACTGAAGGCAATCAATTTATGGGAGTAAAAAGAGAAATTAGTCATGAATATGACAATGAGATGATAGTATTTGAGCTAGATGATGAGAAAAGGCATACAATAGAAAATGAAAGGCTAAATGGGCGCTCTTGTGTTGTTTGTGAGATTAAGATCTCAGAGGATAGTCTTATGAAAGCAACGAGAGCTTTTCTTATACTTAATTCGTTAAATGATATTGGAGAGGTTGTAGGATCTAGTCCTAATGTATTAGAACTATTGGATGAAGATGAAAATATTAATACTATAAATTATTTATTAATTTCAAAATTGGGGACAGAGGAAATTGAATCAAGAATTAAGCATAAATTAATGGATATTGATGATGTTAATGTGTTTGATTATGAATTTACAAAATTAGATAAAGAAAAGATAGATACTAAAGATATAGAAAATATAGCTAAGATAGAAGGAGAAATAGTAACGGATAAAATTGATGAGATAAACGGTGAAAAGAAAGTTCTACAAGAGATTAAAAATGAAAAAAAATTATCACAAACTATTAGAGTCGATATAGAACGTCTTGAACATATGATGAATTTGGTTGGAGAGATGGTTATTGAACAGACTAGAATTGCTCAAGTAAGCAATACTTTACATAACAAATATATAGCTGATGATTCAGTTGAAGATTTAATTGGAATATCAAGTCGTGTATCAAGAGTAGTTAGTGAACTTCAAGAAAGCATAATGAAAGCTCGTATGGTACCAGTGCAACAGCTATTTAGTAGATTCCCGAGGTTGGTAAGAGATCTTGCTAATTCATTAGAGAAAGAGGTGGAGTTGGTTCTTGAGGGTGGAGAGACAGAAATGGACAGAACTATAATTGAAGATATTACTGATCCTTTGATTCATCTTGTAAGAAATTCCCTAGATCATGGAATAGAAAAACCTAGTACTCGTATAGGCAAAGATAAGCCTTCAAAAGGAACTTTGAAAATAAAGGCATTTCACCAAGAAAACCATGTAATTGTGACAATTGAAGATGATGGTGCTGGTTTAAATTTAGAAAAGATAAAGCAATCAGCAATTAAGAAAGAAGTAATTTCAGCTCAAGAAGCAGAAATATTATCAGACCAAGAGATAATAAATCTTATTTTTCAAACAGGGCTATCAACAGCTAATAATGTAAGTGACGTTTCAGGTAGAGGCGTAGGAATGGACATTGTTAGAAATCATATAGATAAACTAAATGGGATTATTGATGTAGAAACAAAAGAGGGAGAAGGAAGTAAATTTACGATTAAACTACCACTAACGCTTGCAATACTTGCAGGGTTATTAGTTAAAATTCATAATGAAATTTATGCTCTTCCAATGAGTAACATAATTGAGATAGTAAGAAAACCAAAGAGTGAAATTGAATATATTAAAAATCAATCTGTTGTTGTGATTAGAGACAAAGTCCACCCCCTAGTGTGGTTGCATGATTATTTTAAGTTACCTAGAGAAAACAAAAAGAGAAATGTATTTATTGTGGTTTTAGGTATTGCAGAAAAAAGGTTCGGTATTGTAGTTGATGAATTAGTTGGAAATCAAGAAATAGTAGTTAAACCTTTAGGTTCTTACATAGGAAAAATTGAGGGGATATCGGGTGCAACAATACTTGGTGATGGAAGTGTTGCTCATATATTCGACGTAGTAGGAATATCAAAAATGATTAGTAACAAAAATATAAAAGATAGTGATAATTTTAGTAACAATGAGATTCAATAAGCAAAAGATCAGAAAGTGTGGAGGCGTATATAAATGGGTAGTTTTAAAAGAAATATCGGAATTAAGCTTATGGGAGGTTTAAGAAGTGTAGATAATACAGTTCTTGCATCTAAAAAGCTTGATGAGAAATTAAAAGAATTATCAAGTATAAATGAACAAGTTACAAAAGGAACAATTGATCAATCAGAAGCTGTAAAATCAGTAAATTCTCTTACAAGTGAAATGTCTAAATCTATAAATGGAGTTGTAATAAATGCAGAGCAATTAACGAATGCTGCTCAAAAGTCGCAAAGATCACTTGAAGAAATAGCTGTATCAGCAAAACAGGTCGCAGGTAATAGCGAAAGTGTATCAGGTTCAATTGAAGAAATATCAAATTCAATTGAGGAAATGGGTAAATCAATTAAAGTGGTCGCAGGCAATGCGGAAGAAATGACTGGATCAGCTAAGGAAGTTTCAGAAGCAATACAAGAAATGGTGGCATCAATTCAGCAAGTAGCAGGGAATGGAGAGAGCGCATCAAAATCAGTAGAAGAAATATCTTCCTCAGTAGAGCAAATGGGGAAATCAGTTAAAGGAGTAGCAGGAAATGCAGAAAGTTTAACTTCTTCAGCAAAAGAGGTGACTGCATCAATTCAAGAAGTGGTGACATCAATTCAGCAAGTAGCAGGAAATAGTGAAAGCACAGCAAGTTCAGTAGAACAAATATCAGCATCTATTGAAGAAATGGGAAAATCAATACAAGGGGTTGCAAAAAATGCAGAGGGATTGAAGGATACTGCCGAAAATGCAGAAGAATCGGTGCAATCAATTGTGGTATCAATTGAACAAGTTGCAAAAAATAGTAAAAGTACAGCAAGCTCAGTAGAACAAATATCATCATCTATAGAGCAAATGGGAAAATCAATAAAGAGAGTGGCAGGGAATGCCGAAAGTTTGAAAGGTTCAGCAGAAGAATCTACAATGGCTGTTCAAGAAGTAGTAGCATCAATTCAGCAAGTAGCAGGAAATAGTGAAAGTACAGCAGGTTCAGTAGAACAAATATCATCATCAATAGAACAAATGGGAAAATCAATAAAGGGAGTAGCCGGGAATGCCGAAAGTTTAAAAGGATCAGCAGAAGAAGCTACAGAAGCAGTGCAAGAAATAGTAGCCTCAATAGAACAGGTGACTGGAAACAGTGAAAGCACAGCAAAATCAGTAGAAGAAATATCAGTTTCAATAGAACAGATGGGAAAATCAATAAAGGGAGTAGCAGAAAATGCAGAAAGTTTAAAAGGATCAGCAGAAGAAGCTACAGCAGCAGTACAAGAAATGGTAGTTTCTATTCAACAAGTGGCAGGAAATAGCGAGAGTACGGCAAGTTCAGTAGAAGAAATATCATCATCAATTGAAGAAATAGGAGCTTCAATAAAAGGAGTAGCAGGTAATGCAGAAAATTTAAAAGGATCTACAGAAGAATCATCAGTTGCAGTTCAAGAGATGGTAGCATCAATCCAACAAGTAGCAGGAAATAGTGAAAGTACAGCAAGTTCAGTTGAAGAAATATCATCATCAATTGAAGAAATGGGTGTATCAATAAAAGGAGTAGCCACTAATACAGAAAGTTTAAAAGTTTCAACAGATGAATCAGCAGCGGCCATACAAGAAATGGTAGCATCAATACAGCAAGTAGCAGGAAATAGTGAGAGCACAGCAAGTTCAGTTGAACAAATATCGTCATCAGTAGAACAAATGGGTAAATCAGTTAGGGGAGTAGCAGGAAATGCTGAAAGTTTAAGAGGATCTGCAAATGAAGCAGCGGCTGCAGTTCAAGAGGTAGTAGTATCGATTCAGCAAGTAGCAGGAAATAGTGAAAGTACTACAAGATCAGTAGAAGAAATATCTGCGTCCATAGAAGAAATGGGAAAATCTATTCAAGGAGTAGCGGGTAATGCTGAAGAACTGCAAAAAGCTTCAAATGAAACTTATAAGACGGTTGAGGACATGGCGGCATCAATAAGTCAAGTGGCTCAAAATGCTCAAAATGTAAATTCATTAAGTGATTTAGTGAAATTGGATGTTAAGGATGGACAAACAGCTGTAGCTAATACATTAGTCGCTATAGGTGAAATATCTGAGGTTATCCACAAGGCAGAAAGTGTAATAACTAACTTAGGAAAGAGTTCTGATAAAATTGGAAGCATTATAGATGTAATAGATGATATAGCAGATCAAACAAATTTGCTTGCGTTAAATGCAGCAATTGAAGCTGCAAGAGCAGGGGAACACGGAAAAGGATTTGCGGTAGTAGCTGATGAAGTGAGAAAACTAGCTGAGAGAACGGCTACAGCTACAAAGGAAATATCTGAACTTATAAAAGGAATCCAGGGAGAAACTACCAATGCAATTAAGGCGATAGAAGTTGGCACTGAGAAAGTTGAATATGGATCAAGATTAAGTAATGAAGTTGGGACTGTAATAGAAAAAATAGTTGGTGGAATAGAAAATGTGACTAATGAAATCAAAGAAATAACTCTGGCAACTGATAGTCAAAATAAAGGAAGTAGAGAAATACTCGAATCTATGAGAAATGTTACTAATCAAGCATCTATGGTTACACAGGCTACAAGGGAACAAGCTATAAGTGTAGAAAATGTAATAAAAGGTGTAGCAAATGCAAGAGAACAAGTAGTGCAAATTAATATAGCAATGAATGAACAATCTAAACAAGGACAAAATATTGTTGGAGCTGTCGAAAATGTAACAAATCAAGCAGATGAAGTTGCAATAGCAGTAAAAGAACAAGTTATTGGCATAGATGAAATAATAAAAGGTGTCGAAAATTCAAGAGAACAAGTAAGACAAATAACAGTAGCGGTAAAAGAACAAGCAAGTCAAGGGGGAAATATTAGTAAGGCCATAAATAACGTTGTTAATCAAACAAATGAGGTTACAATAGCAGTAAGGGAACAAGCAGCTGGCGTAGAGGAAGTAATAAAAGGTGTTGTAAATGCTAAGGAACAAGTAAGGCAAATAACAGTAGCAGTGAAAGAACAGGCAAAACAAGGAAAAAATATCGCTTTGTCTATAGAAAATGTTGTTAATCAAACAAATGAGGTCGCAGTAGCAGTAAAAGAGCAAGCAGCGGGAATTGATGAAGTAATAAAAGGTGTAGCGAACGCAAGAGAGCAGGTAAGACAAATAACAGTAGCAGTAAAAGAACAGGCAAAACAGGGACAAGATATTGTTGGATCTGTAGAAAATGTAACAAATCAAGCAGCACAGGTGACTACGGCTGTTAAAGAACAAGCAAATGGAGTAGATGAAGTAATTAAAGGCGTTGTAAATGCAAGAGAACAAGTAATACAAGTAACACTTGCGGTAAAAGAACAAGCAAAACAAGGTGGAGATATTGTAGCAGCGGTAGAAAATGTAGCAGATCAAGCAGCTCAAATAGCTTTAGTAACTAATGAGCAAACAATAGGCGTAGAAGAAATAGTTAAAGGAATAGTTAATGCAAGAGAGCAAGTAAGACAAATTACTGTCGCAGTAAAAGAACAGGCAAAACAGGGACAAGATATTGTTGCATCTGTAGAAAATGTAACAAATCAAGCAGCACAGGTGACTATGGCTGTAAAAGAACAAGCTAATGGAGTAGATGAAATCATTCAAGGTGTAGTAAATGCAAGAGAACAAGTTAAGCAGATAACTGATGCAATGATGTCACAGACGATACAAGGGAAATCAATGACTAAGCTAGTAGGAGAGGTTACAAGTCAAACTGCAGAAGTAACACAAGCTATGAAAGAGCAAGCAGCTGGAGTATTTGAAATAGTAAAAGGAATAGAAAATGCCAGAGAACAAGTAAAACAAATAACAGTAGCAGTGAAAGAACAAGCAAAACAAGGGAAAGACATTGTAGCTTCTGTAGAAAATGTAGCAGAACAATCAGAGCAAGTGACAAGAGCAGTGAAAGAACAAGCTATAGGAGTTGAAGAAGTGGTCAAGGGAATAACTAATTCTAGAGAACAGGTAAGACAAATAGCTATAGCAGTAAAAGAGCAGGCAAAGCAAGGAAAGAATATTGTAAATTCAGCAGAAAATGTTACAAGAGTAGCACAACAAGTTACTGAGGCATCTAAAGAGCAGGCATCAGGAGTAGAAAATATTATAAAAGGTGTAAGACGTTCTAGGGAAGATATGAAGCAGATAACTTGGACTATGAATGAACAAACAAAATCTACTGATAGAACCACAGATAACTTTAAGAATGTTACGGAACAAGCAAGTGAAGTAACAATGTCTACTAAGGTACAGGCAAGAGAAGTTGAAGAGCTTAGAAAACATATTGAAGATATAAATAATGTAGTTAATTTAAATGTAAGAGATGTTCAAAAAACTTCAAGTATTACTAGAGAACTTTCTGAGTATACGTTAGAAATAAAAAAATCATTAGAGGAGTTAGTTGAATAATTAGATAATAAATTCTATATGAGTATATAAGTTGCTAAGGGAAAATTATATTAAGGTTAATTATGAGAATTTAGTAATTCTAAATTTTAAAATATTTAGAGCAACTTATATATCAAAGGAATAAATTGTGGTTTTAAATATAAGGAGGAAATTTTAAATTATGAGTATTATGGCATTAGAACAATTGGCGAGTTATATATATGAATTCTGTGGCATTGACTACTCCAAAAATCTTCCTTCACTTGAAAGTAAGATAACCTATAGAATTAAAGAACTTAGACTTAGTATTTGGGAATATTGCGGGTACGTTAAAATAGAAGAAAAAGAAAGAGATACATTAATTGAACTAATAACAGTAAATGAAACTTATTTCTTTAGAGAAGAAAATCTATTAAGAGAATTGCAAACTAATATTTTACCAAAATTTGAAGACTATTTAAAGGAAAAAACTTTTAGAATCTGGTGTGCGGCATGTTCAAGTGGGGAAGAACCCTATACATTAGCAATGTTAATAAAAGAAACAATGCTTTTTGAAAAAAGTTCTGTTGAAATAATAGCCTCAGATATTAATAAAAAAGTATTAGATAAAGCTGAGAAGGGAGTATACAGTAGTAAATCTTTATCCTTTAGGAAGATGCCTTATGGAATGTTAGATAAATATTTTGATAAAATTGAAGATGACTACAAGGTTAAGGATGAAATAAGAAAACTTGTAAAGTTTAAGAATTTAAATATGTTTGATAAAAATATCGAACAAGAAGTTGGAAGAGTTGATATAATACTCTGCAGGAATGTTTTGATATATTTTGATACAGAATTTACTAAAAAAGCTGCTCTTTCGTTTTACAATATTCTTAATGAAACAGGATATTTATTTTTAGGCCATGCAGAAACAGTTACTAATGTCAATCCAGGCTTTGATACTGTTTATACTCCATCGATCTTTTATTATAAGAAGGGAGAGAAAGCATGATGAAACAATATGGTGTTTTAGTTGTAGATGATTCCTCCTTTATGAGGAGATGTATAAGCCTTATTATAGAAAAAGATCCTCAATTTTTTATAATAGGAATCGCGAGAAATGGATTGGACGCAATAGAAAAGATACAAAGATTAAAACCTGATATAGTAACATTGGATGTAGAAATGCCAGAAATGGATGGAATAAGTGCCCTAAAAGAAATTATGAAAACTTGCCCTGTACCAGTTGTGATGCTGAGTAATCATACGGAAGATGGTACTAGGACAGCACTAAAGGCTTTAGAGCTCGGAGCAATCGATATTTTCTTAAAAGGTTCATTAGTAGGGGAGAACATAAAAGAGGAAACAATAAATGATTTTCTTAGTAAACTAAAAGTAATTGCAGACAGTAGTAAGGTACAAAAGAATAAAGAAGATAGTAATGCAGATTTAGAAAATATTAAATATGATAAACAGCAGATTAATTGTGGTGAAAAACTCATGAAGAGGGAGCTGCTTATTATTGGGTGCTCAACAGGAGGACCATCCGCACTTCAATCAATATTGCCAAGATTTCCAAAGGATTTATGCAGGCCAGTTATTGTAATCCAGCATATGCCTCCAGGATTTACTGGACCGCTAGCTGAAAGATTTGATACCATATGTAATCTACATGTTAAAGAAGTAGAGAATGGAGATATACTTGAACGAGGAAAAATATATATAGCACCAGCGGGATTTCAAACACTATTAGAAAAAAGCCAGGATAATAGCATAGTTTTTAAAGTTGAGGATATGAAAAATGTAGACAGCCTATACAAGCCATCAATTAATGTTACTTTAAATTCGGCAGCGCCTATTTTTAAAGATAAGCTAGTCTCTGTAATTTTAACGGGAATGGGTAATGACGGGTTAGCAGGCTGCCAGAATGTAAAAGATAATAATGGATATGTTATAGTTGAGGCAGAAGAATCCTGTATAGTTTATGGCATGCCTAAAGTAGTGTTTGAAGCAGGTCTTGCAGATAGTCAGGTAGCACTAAGCGACATGTTTGAGACAATAATGTTGAATTTATAAATTAATATAAAATTAAAGCTAATTTAAATGTTAATAAGCTAGTAATATATATGGCTAGCTTACTAATATTTAAATTTATTGTTTTTAAGACTTGTATATTAAAATAGGTAATTGATATAATGATTTATCAGAAGGAAAGAGTTAGTTTATGATGAATTACCATGTAAAACACTCATATATTTAAAGTTATTTTTAGAACGGAAGGATAAAATATTATGGAGATTATTTTTACAATAGTTGGACAAGTGAGCATCATGTATATATTGATGGCAATTGGCTTTATAGTCTACCGCAAAAAATTAATTAATGAAGATGGAGCCAAACAAATATCTAATCTTTTAGTTTGGGTTATTAATCCGATGATTATGTTAACGCGGTATCAAATGGAATTTTCGATAGATAAGTTAAAGGAGTTAGGAATTTCTTTTTTTGTTTCTTTATGTGCAATGTTAATGGGGTTTCTTATAGGAAAAATTATTTTTAAGAAAGATCAGAGAATAGATAAATTTGCAATTGGGTTTGCAAATGCAGGATTTATTGGTATTCCATTAGTCACTAGCATAATGGGGATAGAAAAGGTGTTCTTTTTATCAGCATACCTAGTTTGTTTTAATATATTGAGTTACACTTATGGCATATATGCAGTATCAAATAATAAAAATTTAATTACATTAAAAAGTGTTTTATTTAATCCTGGAATAATAGCTGTGGCATTTGGATTGCTTGTTTTTATTTCACCCGTAAAGATGCCAAAGCTTTTTTATGATGCGTTTAACTTAGTTGGACAAACCAATACGCCTATTGCTATGATTTTACTTGGTACGTATATTGCTAAGTCAAAACTAATTACATTATTTAATGATAAGCATGCTTACTTTGTAGCATTTATAAAACTTATCGTTATTCCAGTTATAATAATGATATTATTTAAATTTTTACCACCGTATTTAATAGAAATAAAAAAAGTTGTATTAATAGCTATGGCTACGCCAGTAGGTCTAACAGTACCAATGTTTTCTCAGATGTATGGAGGAGATTATGAGTATGGAGCTAAATTGGTTGGCCTAAGCACATTGCTATCACTGATTACTATACCAATAATTTTGTATCTGGCAAATGCTATTTGGTAAGCGGCTAGCTTATATAACGTAATAGTTAATTATAGTCATTCTTATCATGCTATTAGTCAAGTTTGTATATGAATGTGGCTTGGATGAATCAAACACTATGGAATCACCAGGAGTTAGGATATAAGTTGTATTATCCACATTTAAAGATAACTCACCATCATAAACTATTATATATTCTTGAGTCTTTTCACCATGAGAATTGGATTCATATGTGCTATTGCCATCTAGTTCTACAGTAAAAAGTTCAAAATTCCTATTTGAATTGCTTGCAAAATAGCAATAAACTCTATATTTATTATCAGGAGATTCTTGGTGCTTAGAATCTTCTTTTTTTATTAAAATATCATTTTTTATTGGCTCATCAATAAGGGATGTATATGGAACCCTAAGTCCACCAGCAATTTTCCATATTGTATTAATAGTCGGATTAGATTCACCACGTTCGATTTGTCCTAGCATTACTTTACTGACGCCACAAATATCAGAAAGTTTACTTAAACTTAATTGTCTTTCGTTTCTTAATCTTTTTAAATTCCCAGCAATAATATTATTTAAATTCATATTTTCACTCCTTGACAAATATAAAGTACAAATGTAAGATATAGCATAATATAAAGTATAACGTACAATGTATATAATATATATTACGGTTTTATACAAAAAGTATCAAGGGGGCATTTTATGGAATTGGGGAAAATACCAAATGATTCTTTAGAAATAAAGAATAAAAACAATTCGTATTATTTTATTCAGGGAGTGAAAGACTGTATTCCAACTATATTTGGGTACATAAGTTTAGGGCTTGCATGTGGAATTTTGAGTAAATCTTGTGGTTTGACAGTTTGGGAAGCAATGGGGATGAGTGCTTTTATATATGGAGGATCATCGCAATTTATAGCTTCTAGTATGATTTTATCATCCTCACCAATACCTAGCATAATATTTACTATTTTCTTTGTTAACTTTAGACATTTGTTTATGAGTGCATCAGTAGCTCCATATTTCAAAGAGAATTCAGTCTTAAAAAACTTTTTTATAGGATTGCTTTTGACAGATGAAACTTTTGTAGTTGCATCAGCAGAGGGATTGAAGAATAAGAAAATTAATAATTTATGGATTACAGGTTTAAACATTACTGCATATATAAATTGGATTTTTGCAACAGGAATTGGAGTTGTTATTGGTGGATTTATTCCAGATTATAAGGCTTTAGGGCTAGATTTTGCATTAACTGCCATGTTTATAGGTTTGCTAATTTTATCTGTAAAAGGAAATATAAAGATAAGAAAAGCTTTGATAATTATTATTGTATCTGCAATAGTTTTACTAATAAGCACAATATATGTATCTACTAGTATTAGTGTTATTATATCAGCAATTGCTGGTGCTTTAATTGGGGTGGTGATTAAAGAATGAATTCTTATGTATGGAGTGTTATCATAGGTGGTTGTATTGTAACTATGTTGCCGAGAGTTTTACCAATAACTATATTATCAAAGATAAAATTAAATAAGAAAGTGGAAGAGTTTTTGACATGTATACCTATATCTATACTAGCTTCATTAATAGTGGCAGAACTTTTCATTACCGATAATAAATTTTTACTTCAAGGAAAATCTCCAGAATTGCTTGCTACAATACCAACAATATTGATTGCTCTTAAGAAAAATAATTTATTATTAACAGTATTAACAGGAGTTATTTCAATAGCAATTTTAAGATTAATATTTTAATTCGTAAAAACTTGAATTGACTTGATGATAATCTAAGCGTATTATTTTCTATAAATAAATTATAGAGCAATAATGGATTTTATTACATGGTGAAGGAACAAATATAATGATGTATAAAATTAAAATGACAGAGAGAACTAAGATTTGTTTAAAGAATAGTGTATTATTTTCTGTTCTGATAAGTATTTTGGCGCAAATATATATTTATCCATTTAATAGTAGGTTTGTTTTGGGAGTTGGAGTCATTGTAATTGGGCTTATATTTTCTATATCGGAAAATATATATCCTGTTTTAATTGGAATAATCACAGGAACTATAACTGCCTCTATTCGTAGCATTGGATTATTAATGTCATCTTCTAACTATTCAAATGATATTATAATGCAGTTTATGCCGGCAGCTATTTTTTATATTATTTATGGTATTTTAGGAACTATATTTCCACTAACTAGGAGAAATAAGTCTATAATACATTTATACTTGTCATTAATAAGCTTTGATATAATGTGCAACACAGCAGAAATACTTGTTAGAAATATGTTTTCTATATCAACTATAAAAGTTATTATAGTAACAGCACTTGTTAGAGCATTTATACAATGTTCAGCTTTTTTAATATATAAATATCAAAAATTATATATTAAGACACTAGAGCATCAAAAACGTTATGCTGAATTAAATTTAATGGTGTCAAAAATATATGCGGAGGCTTTTTATTTACAAAAATCAACAAATGATTTAAATACTATAATGAGGGAAGCTTACAATTTGTATGAAATGAATAAGGATAAAGAAGAATTTTCAGTTAAGGCGTTATCACTTGCACAAAATGCTCATGAAATCCGTAAAAATAATGACCGGGTTCTTAGAGGAATCAATCAATTAGTACAAAATGTTGAGAAGGCGGAGTACATGTCTATGTCAGAGATTTTCTGCATAATATCTGATAATACAAAAAGACAAATAGATAATGTAAATTCTAATATATTTATAAAATTCAAGCTAGAAGAAGATTATTCGATAAAAAGATATTATGATATATTTGCTATTCTAAATAATTTAATTATTAACGCAATTGAGGCATGCAGTGGCGATAATATGATAAATGTGATTGGGGAAATTTCGCAAAAAGAATTACTACTTGATGTTTCAGATAATGGGACAGGTATTGATAAAGATGTACTTCCGTATATATTTAATATAGGATTTTCAACAAAATTCAATGAGGAGACAGGGGCGATGTCTACGGGGATTGGGTTATGTCATGTAAAAAATCTCTTAGAGAATTTGGGAGGAAGTATAGAAGTTGAAAGTGATATTGATAGGGGCACTAAGTTTTTAGTGAAAATACCGTTATCTAGTATATAAATTATTTTCATAATAAGGGGGCTATTTATGGAAACAACGTTTGTTATTATTGATGATGATATGGCAGTATGCAAAATATTAGAGCAAGCAATTAAAAAAAATAACTTTGGAAAAGTATTATCCATTTTAACGACAGGAAAAGATGCCAAAGATCAAATAATAAAATTAAAACCTGATATCGTATTAATTGATTTACTGCTACCAGAAGTAGATGGAATTGAAATTGTGAAAAGGACATTTAGCAGTGGATATACTGGTAAGATTATAATGTTATCTCAGGTTGAAGAAGGAAAAATGATTTCGAATGCTTACAAAAGCGGAATACTTTTTTATATTAACAAGCCAATTAATATGATTGAAACAATTAGCATTATTAATAATGCTAAAAAACAGATTGAATTAGAAAAATCTATATCAATGATTAAAAGTGTAGTTTTTGAGGGAAATACTGAGAAAGATAAAAAAGTTGAGAATGAAGCGGAAATTTATTCTCAAGAAGAAAAGCTATTGCGTATATTTTCTGATATTAACATTATTGGCACTACAGGAATAGAAGAATTAAAACTCGTAATACTGAATATCATTAATAAAAAGAAAATGAATCCATCTAAACCTTATCAACTAAAAGAGGTTTATATGGATGTGGCACTAGTTCTATATGGAGATTCATTAGCAACTATTAATTGCAGATCTATGGAGCAACGCATAAGAAGAACTATTATGAAGGCTATGGATTCAATAGCTAGTTTGGGAAGTGAAGATAGCGATAATAGCATATATAGGGAATATTCAGCATCACTTTTTGAGATAAAGCAGGTTAAACAGGAAATCAAGCATTTAAAAAATCCAATATACAGTCAAGGAAAAATAAATACAAAAAAATTCATTGAGGGTATATTAATAAAAATTCTAGGTTAACGCATATACAAACTACAGAAAACTACAAAAAACACAGTATGTTAAAAGTCATTGACTAGGGAAATGGAAAAATATATAATTTAATCAAGATTTAAAAAAGCAATGGAGCTTTGGTATATATGCCAGGGCTCTTTTTTGTATTTCAAAATTTACAGAGTCGAAATTACTATTGAAATAGAAATATTAGATAAACAGAATCATTGAAAAAATTAATAAAGAAAAAGTTGATTAATTTCTATTAAGTTAATATTGTGCCAAAATAGGGGGAGAATAAATGATTAAATTAGAGAATATAGTCAAGAACTTTGGAGATATACATGTTTTGAAAAATGTGAATTTAAATATAAATGAAGGTGAAAAGCTTGTTGTAATAGGGCCAAGTGGATCAGGAAAATCTACTTTAATTAGATGTATGAATTATCTTGAGGAGCCGACCTCGGGGAAGGTAATCATAGATGAATATGATTTAAGTCTGAAAAAAGATTTGGCTAGAGTTAGACAATCTACTGCAATGGTTTTTCAACAGTTTAACTTATATCCACATATGACAGTGCTTGAGAATCTTATTTTAGCACCAATAAAACTCCAAAAGGTAAGTAAAAAAGAAGCAGAGGAATCTGGATTGAAGTATTTAGAAAAAGTGGGATTAAAGGAAAAGGCCGATGCTTACCCTAATCAATTATCAGGAGGACAACAGCAAAGGGTAGCGATAGCAAGAGCACTTAATATGCATCCTAAAATAATGTTATTTGACGAACCAACATCGGCGTTAGATCCTGAAATGATACAAGAGGTATTGGATGTGTTAATAGGATTATCTAAGGAAAATATAACAATGGTTGTAGTAACTCATGAAATGGGTTTTGCAAAGCAAGTTGCGGATAGAATTGTATTCATGGATGGAGGACAGATTATTGAAGAGGCTCATCCGGAAGAATTTTTTTCAAATCCTAAGAATGATAGGGCCAAAGCGTTCTTAAATAAAATTATAAGATAAGAAACATAATTAACAGTGTATAACGCATAATTAATGAAAACTTCTATGAAGTTTTAAAAAATTTAAATAGGGGGATAAATATATGAAATTGAGAAAATTATTTTTAGCGGTAGGATTAGGTGTATGTATGATGATGGCTGGATGTAGCTCATCAACACCAACAAATACAGGAGGAAATACTGCGGAAGCAAAAGAAATACAAGCAATAAAAGATAGAGGCGTATTAAAGGTTGGGGTAAAAGTTGATGTACCTAAATATGGTTACAAAAATCCACAGACAGGTGAAATGGAAGGTTTAGAAATTGATTTATCAAAAGCAATAGCGAAAAAAATATTAGGAGATGAAAGTAAAGTTGAATTTCAAGGGGTTACAGCTAAAACAAGAGGACCACTTCTTGATAATGGAGAAATAGATATGGTTGCTGCTACATTTACTATAACTGATGAAAGAAAAAAGAGTTATAATTTTTCAGATCCATATATAAAGGATGGAGTTGGATTACTTGTTAAGAAAAGCCTTGGTGCGTCTTCACTTAAAGATTTAGATGGAAAGACTATTGGAGTTGCTCAAAGTGCTACAACTAAAACTGCGCTTCAAAAAGAAGCAGAAAAGGAAGGAATAACTCTTAAGTTTTCTGAGCTTGGTGGATATCCTGAACTTAAGGCAGCATTAGATTCAGGCAGAATAGATTGTTTTGCAGTTGATGCATCTATTTTGAATGGTTATGTTGATGATTCAACAGTAATATTAAATGATAGATATGATCCTCAAGAATATGGTATTGCAACTAAAAAAGATAATACTGAACTTGCGAAGGAAGTAAATGAAGTTATAAATGATATGAAGAGTTCAGGTGAACTAGATAAATTAATTGCAAAGTGGGATATTAAGTAATGAACGGACCTTTTGCAATATTTAAGTGGGAAGCACTTTTTAAAGATTTTAATATATTTCTTGAGGGATTCTTAACAACACTTGAAGTATCAATACTAGGGCTTATACTTGCCTTAATGCTTGGAATTATTTTTGGAGTACTTTCTACAAGCAAAATAAAAATTTTTAAGGTAATAAATAGAATATATGTGGAGGTGATTCAGAATACACCTCTTGTAATTCAGGTATTCTTTCTATTTAATGGATTACCATATATAAAGGTGGTATTACCGGTGTTTTTAATTGGAATACTTGGAGTCGGTGTATACCATGGAGCATATATATCAGAAGTTGTGAGAACTGGTATAACATCAATACCAAAAGGACAATTTGAGGCTGCAAAATCTCAAGGATTTTCTCATACTCAAACTATGAGGTATATAATATTACCTCAAACTGTAAAGATTATAATACCACCACTTGCGAATCAACTGGTAAATCTAATAAAGAATACTTCAGTATTAGCTATGATTGCAGGTGGAGATCTAATGTATACAGCTGACTCTTGGTCAAGTGCCAATATGTACTATGGACCAGCGTATGTTATAACTGGAGCATTATATTTTATAATGTGTTATCCATTAGCAATGATTTCAAGAAAGCTTGAACTTAGAGAGAAAAAGAAAGCATTAGTTGATATTGAAGATTCTATAACAGAACAATCCGTTGCAACAGAGGGAGGGCTATAATAATGTCAAGTGTATTTAATCAAGCAAATATGATGTTTCTTTTACAAGGAATGAAATTAACCCTAATTATAGCCATTATATCAATTGTATCGAGTATGTTTTTTGGAATAATTCTTGCCATATCAAGAAATTTCTCTAAGGGAATTATGGGGAGAATTGCAACAATATATATAGAGACATTTAGAAATACACCTAATTTACTATGGATATTATCTATTAGGTTTTTGGTTCCAATAAAACCGATGTATTCAGGAATCTTGTCTTTTACTTTATTTACTTCGGCGGTTATGGCGGAAATATTTAGAGGAGGAATGAATTCTGTAAGTAGAGGTCAATATGAGGCAGCATATTCTCAAGGTTTTACGAAGTTTCAAACATTAAGATATATAATACTACCTCAAAGCTTTAGGCGCTGCATTCCAACAGTTCTATCCCAATCAATTACTGTAATAAAAGATACATCTTTTCTATGGGCCGTTGGGATAGAAGAATTTACAGGAAAAGGTATGATTCTTATGGGAAGTTTTGTTTCATCATCCCAGATATTTTTATTGTTTGGAGCTATAGCTGCAACATATTTCATAATAAATTTTACAATATCGTGTTGCGTTAGAACAATTAAAACAGAGTACTAGGTATAACCTAATTAATAGATTTGCAGATGTCTAACTTTAAATCTAGATTTATGATTTCTAGTGAAGATATGAACTTAAAACTTTAGAAAATTTGTAAGTATTTTTTCTGATAAGTCAAAACCTTAAAATGAATAGAGATATAATTTTAGAGAATAATTTAAATTAGTCATTTAAATTATTCTCTTCTATTATTTGTATTCAAATAATGAAAACTATACTAAATAAATTAGTGCTTAGTATACATTTTTGTTATTAGGAATTTTATGCTAGAATTAGAAATAACTAAAATAAGATTTGATAATAAATTAAAGGTATTTTACAGATTATATTTAATTAACGATGAAGCAATAATTTTAAGGAGGATGTATATGCCTAAAATCATGATAATAGAAGATAATGAGAATATAAAAAAAGAGCTTGTAGAGTTTTTAAAAAGATATGGTTATGAAGCTTATGCACCAGCTAATTTTGAAAATATAGTAAAAGTAGCACTAAAGGATGAACCGGATTTAATTCTGTTAGATATAAATCTTCCATATTATGATGGTTATTATATTTGTAAGGAAATAAGGAAAGAAAAGAATATACCTATAATAATAGTAACTAGCAGAGATAGCGAGATGGATGAGATTATGAGTATGAATCTTGGAGCGGATGATTTTATAACAAAGCCATATAATACGCAAATACTTCTTGCAAGGATAACTGCTGTATTAAGAAGAACTCTAGGGAACAATTCGATTTCTGAGATAGTTGAACACAATGGTTTAAAGTTAAATGTCTCTAATGGAAGCGTGATATTTGGAGATGAAAAGATTGATCTTACTAAGAATGAATTTAGGATATTACTTTGCCTTATGAAAAATAAAGAGTGCATAGTTAGCAGAGAAGATCTAATGGATTATTTATGGAATTCAGATCTTTATATTGACGATAATACTTTGTCGGTGAATGTTACTAGATTAAGAAAAAAACTTCAGGAAATTGGATTTAAAGATGGAATAGAGACTAAGAGAGGAATTGGTTATATATTACTATGAATATAAAGGAATATTCTATTTCAAAGTTGCCATACATAATAATTAATCTAATAATATACTCTTTATTTGCAGCTATAATGAGCATAGCTAAAACACCAGTTGTAATACTATTTGTAGTTTTTATTATTTGGTTTTTACCACTATCAATCTATATAATCATTGAGTTTATAGTGAAAAAAAAATTCTATGATGATATTGTGGGAGTTAGTGGCAAATTAGATAAAAAGTATTTATTACCCGAAGTAATAAAAAGTCCAAATTATTATGAAGGAAAAGTTATTTATGAAGTATTAAGCGATAGTAATAGGGATATGCATGAGCATGTTAACTTCTATAAAAATCTTCAAAAGGAGTATAGAGAGTACATAGAAACTTGGGTTCATGAGGTAAAAACACCAATATCATCTGCAAGATTAATTGTAGAAAACAGCAATATTAATGAAAAGAAATCATTGGAAGATGAACTTAAGAAAATTGAAGAATATATAAATCAGGCTCTTTATTACTCGAGAAGTACAGATGTTAAGAATGATTATATTGTCAAAGAGTTTGAAATAAAGAACATAATTCAGGAGGTTATTAGAAACAACAGGCGTGATTTTATTAGCAAAAAGATTTCAGTAAGTATTGATAATATTTATGGGGCAGTGGTTACGGATCCAAAGTGGGTAAAGTTTATTATAAATCAGATTATTATCAATTCAATAAAATATAGTAAAGATAAAAATGGAGAAGTTAAAATTTACACAAGTAAAGGTAAAGAGAATATAATATTAACTATTGAAGATAATGGTATAGGTATTTCGAAAAATGATTTAAATAGAGTCTTTGATAAAGGGTTTACAGGGGAAAATGGAAGAGTATATGGAAAGTCCACAGGAATAGGATTGTATTTATGTAAAAAGCTATGTGAAAAGCTTGGACTGGGGATAACTTTAGATTCAATAGCTGGCAAAGGAACTAAAGTTAATATAATATTCCCTATTGGAGGTTTCATGAGTTTTAAGTGAGGCGTATGAAATTGTTATTTTTTGATTATGCCTAATACATGCTTAGTAGAATTTTATGTATTTCTAATTTATATAAGACACAAAGTCTAGGAGATTGGTTCCTAGGCTATTTTTGATATTGGGAATAAAAATGTTTTATAAATGATATTTATTATTTGCAGTTTTTAATTAAATTCAATTAATATTTCAAATTGTTATCTACATCTTACGAAAATGTAAGTTAAGTGAAAGATATTTCAATATGAGAAAAATATCAAAAGCTTTAAAATGTAGTCATGAGGTTAAATAAATTTGGAATGAATAGCGATTATAAAAGTTGCTATAAAAATAGGAGGAAGATTATGGAGAACATTTTAAACATTCAAAATGTAGAAAAATATTATGGAAATAAAGATAATGTCACAAAGGCACTTGATAATATAAGTTTTAGAGTAGAAAAAGGTGAATTTGTTGGTATAATGGGGCCTTCAGGCAGTGGGAAGACTACTCTTTTGAATTGTATATCTACAATAGATAAAGTGACTACCGGATCAATTATGATTGATGGAGAAGATATTACAAGGCTTAAAAGTAAGAAACTTGAAAGGTTCAGAAGAGATAAGTTAGGCTTTATTTTTCAGGATTTCAATTTACTAGATACATTGACAGCATATGAAAATATTGCATTAGCATTAACTATTGCAGGAAAGAAAGGTAAGGAAGTTGATGAATTAGTAAGAAATTCAGCTAAAAACTTAGGAATACTCGAAGTATTAGATAAATATCCTTATCAAATGTCTGGAGGTCAAAAGCAGAGGGTAGCATCAGCAAGGGCAATAGTTAATAATCCAAAACTTATTTTGGCAGATGAACCTACAGGGGCTTTGGATTCTAAGTCAGCTAAATTACTTTTAAATTCTATTGAAACCTTAAATAAAGAATTAGAAGCAACAATTTTGATGGTTACACATGATGCGTTTACGGCAAGTTATGCACATAGGATATTATTCATAAAAGATGGAAATATATTTAATGAATTGGTAAGAGGCGAAGATTCAAGAAAAGATTTCTTTAACAAGATAATAGATATTGTTACACTACTTGGAGGTGATTCAAAAGATGTATTCTAGAATTGCTTTTAATAACGTAAAAAAGAGCTTTAAAGATTATACTATTTACTTTTTAACTTTAACTTTTGCAGTATGCATATTCTATAGCTTTAATTCAATCGATTCTCAGTCAGTAATGGCAGATATGAATTCTGGACAAACGGAATATGTTAAGATGATGGCGCAACTTATTTCGTTTATATCTATTGGCGTTTCTGTTATATTAGGTGGTTTAATAATATATGCTACAAAATTTTTGATTAGTAAAAGAAAAAAAGAATTTGGGGTATATATGATTTTAGGAATGGGAAAAAGAAAAATGTCACGGATATTGCTTTTTGAAACTTTATATATAGGCATAATATCCTTGGCAGCAGGACTTTTACTTGGAATGTTGTTTGCACAAGTTCTTTCTATATTCACAGCTAAGCTTTTTGCGGTGCAAATGACTAAATATAGTTTTTCAATTTCAATAAGTGCTATACTTAAGACTATATTATATTTTGGGATAATGTACTTATTAGTTATGATATTTAATGTGATTATAGTTTCAAAATATAAATTAATTGACTTATTGCATGCAGATAGAAAAAATGAAAAAATTAATATTAAAAATCCATATATAGCTCTATTTATATTAATAGCTGCACTTATTGTTTTAGGTTATGCTTATTATCTTGTTAATTTAGCAGGGTTGAATTTTGATGACAGCAGATTTAAATTATCAATAGCATTAGGGGTTGTTGGAACAGCATTTTTCTTTTATGGAATCGCATCGGTTACATTTTCTGCACTTAGAAAAAATAAGAATTTATATCTAAATGGTCTAAATGTTTTTAATATAAAACAAATTTCGAGTAAATTTAATACTAATTTTATTTCCATGACAATAATTTGTTTAATGTTATTTGTTACTATAGGAACTTTATCAACTGGATTAGGTGTAAAAAATGCTTCAGAAAGCTCATTAAAAAACCAAACTCCGTTTGATGCATCAGTACAAGTATTTGATAAAAATAATAGTAATAGAACTTCAGTTTTAGATGCACTAAAGCAGCTAAATTATAATGTTGATGATAATGCTGACTATGTTGTGATTAGACAATATAAGAATAATATGAGTTCTAGAGATGTATTAGCTAAATATGCACTATCTAGCGACCAAAAAGAGATGTTGAATTTTAAAGTGTTCGATACTATAGATATGATTAAAATTTCAGAATACAATAAATTAAGAAAATTGAAGGGTGAATCTAGTATAGATTTAAAAGATAATGAGATATTAATATGTTCTAATTATGAGCCTTTAAAGGGGTTACTAGAAAGCTTTATTAAAAATGAGAATTCACTACAGATAGATAATAAGGAATTTAAAATAAAAGATAAAAGGATTGAAACTGGTGCTATTTCCACATCGCCTTCAAGTGATGCTATGTTTACCTTAGTCGTGCCAGATGATTTAGTAAATGGAATAGATAAATATGATGAGATCTTAAATTTAAATTTTATAGGTGATAATAAAGAAGAAGCCAAAAAAGAATTAACTACTATATTTAATAATTTTAAGTTTAATGAAAATGAATATAAAAATTTAAACTTTAGTCTCTATGGTGGGACAAGAGAAATGGCATATGACGATAGTAGAGGATTATCTGCAATAATATTATTTGTAGCGGTATATATGGGAATTGTATTTCTATTGTCAAGTGCAGCGGTACTTGCGCTTCAACAATTATCGCAATGCAATGACTCTATAGAAAGGTATAGATCTTTAAGAAAGATTGGAGCAACAAAGAGTATGATTAATAAAAGTATATTTAAACAAGTTGCTGTATTTTTTGTATTGCCTCTAGCTCTTTCAATAGTTCATTCATATGTTGGAATTACTGTAGTAAATAAATACTTAATGGTATTGGGGTCTAGCAATAAAATACAACCGATTTTAATGACAGCATTAATGATGCTTATTGTTTATGGTGGATATCTGTATGCAACATATGTAGCTTATAAAAACATAGTTGGAAATGAATATAGATAGAAATAAATACAGTAATATAAATTGGTAAAACTAGCAAATAATAAGTATGCTATTAATATTTGAATATAGTTGCTTCGGTAGACAATTATGTTAAGAGATAGTAAAATCAAATTATAATAAACTTAACATAAAAGGGGAATACCGAAGCGATGGAAGAAAAGTATTTAGGGGAAATATATAAATCATTTTTAAGTAATATACCTTGGCCGATTTGGATTGAAGGAATTGACACGACAATAATATTTTTTAATAAGTATTATGAAAATATGTATAATGTGAAGCTGGAAGATGTTAAAGGCAAGACAAATAAAGAGGCTTTTCCTTTAGAGAAAGCAAAAATATATGATGAGCAAATAAATGAGTGCCTAAGGAAAAGGAAGACTTATGTTGTAGAAGGTATAGTAAATGACAACTGTGTTGAGTGTTTTATATTTCCCATACTAGATAATGATGGAGAGCCTAAAGCCGTAGCTGGTATTATAATTGATATAAATGATAGAAAATTAAGAGAAGCAGAAATAGAAAAACAAAAAAACATATTAAGAACAATAATTGATGCAGTGCCAGAATCTATTTTTTATAAAGATAAGGAAAGTAGATTTCTTGGATTTAATAAGAAGTTTGAAGATTTTTATAAAAAGAGAGGCGTAGAAGAAATAATAGGCAAAACTGATTTGGAGATATATGGAAATTACAGTGAAGCTAAAAAATTCATTGAACAAGATAATAAAATCATGGTAACAAAAAAAGCTACTTATTTTGAGCATAGGATACAAAATGAGAATGGTAGAGAAATAGTTGAAGAGAATGTTAAAATACCTGTTGTAGATAAAGATGGACAAGTATGGGGATTGGTAGGGTTATCTAGAGATATAACGGAAAGAAAGATCTTAGAAGAAAGATTACGATATTTAAGTGAAATAGATATTCTCACAGGCTTATATAATAGATATAGTTTTGAAGAAAAGATTAAAGAACTAAACCATGAGGAATATTTGCCATTAGGAATAATAATGGGAGATGTAAATGGGCTTAAAATAGTAAATGATACTTTAGGACATCTAGAAGGAGATAATTTACTTAGAAGTATAGCTGGAGTTCTTAAAGAGATATGTCATCCTAATGGATATGTATTTAGGTGGGGCGGAGATGAATTCATAATTCTTATACCTAATTGTGATGAATCAAAATGTGAAAAAGTTATTAGAAAAATCACAAAAAAATGCGAACAAGCAGATTATAAATTTATGCAATTAAGCATTGCATTAGGTGAGGGAATAAAATATTCATTACAGGAAGATATATATGATTGTATAAACAAGGTAGAAGAAAAAGTATATCGACAAAAATTATTAGAAAAAAAAAGTATTAGAAGCTCAATTATGGATTCATTGAAAAAAAGTCTAGAAGAGAAAAATATGGAAACCAATGAACATACTGAAAGAGTAACAAAATATGCTTTAGAAATAGGAAAAAAATTGAGGTTAAAAATTTCAGAGCTAGACGAGTTAGCATTAGTTGCAAGTTTACATGATATAGGTAAAATAGGTGTTAATGAAGATATATTATTAAAGCCAGGAAAGTTGACCAAAGAAGAGTTTGAAATAATGAAGACTCATACAGAAAAAGGATACAGAATTATAAATGCATCCAGCGAGCTTGGAAATGTTGCTAAATGTGTATTAACACATCATGAGAAATGGGATGGAAATGGGTATCCTTTAGGATTAGTTGGAGAAGAAATTCCGTTAATGGCGAGAATAATTAATGTAGCGGATTCTTATGATGTTATGACTAATGACAGAGTGTATAAGAAGGCTATAGGTAAAGAAGAAGCTATAAAAGAGTTGAAAAGGTGCTCAGGGACTCAATTTGATCCCCAAATAGTAAAATGTTTTACTGATTATTTAAAAAAATAAGATTCTACATTAAGTATAATTACCTATGATTGGATAATGTTAATTTTACCAAAAATAATAAATGAGATTTAATTAAGTAAAAAGCTTTTAGAATATAAGAATGAAATATGATTTAGAGGATATTTAGAGAAAAATATATCCTCTGAGTCATATTCTTTTATTTTTTGCGAATCAAAACTTTATAAAAATACAAGTGTGATGTAGGTTAAAAATAATGACATTTTAATATTTATTAATAAGAGAAAAGATTTAAATTTTGAGTTATTGGGAAATAATTACTAATATATTTATTTAAGTGTATAATGCTTATCTTTAAGCTGATTATACTAAATATTAAAATGCTGATATATATTACAAAAATAATTCTTCATGATAATTCTAAAAATATTGCGAGAATTTTAGACGTAATGGTGAATTGTGAATTGAAACATATATAGTTTTATAGAAGTATTTAAAATAGATGTATTAAATGCTACTAAGCTTATATTAAATCTAGGAGGGAACAATGTGGATAATAGAGCTAAAAAAGAAGATATAGATGACTTATTTATTAAATTAGGAAAACATTTCATAACAGAAAGAGTTATAGGAAAACCCGTTATTTTAGAAGAAGTAATTCTTATACCTATTATAAGTGTTATGGTTAGTTGCGGAATAGGGGGAGAAAAATGTGATGGTTTTAAAGAAATGAAAGGTGTAGACATTGGCGAATGTATAGGGGTAAGTGCATCTGTAGATGCAATTTTAATAATTAGAGATGGTGAAACTACTATAATGAAACTAAGGGGACTAAATGATATAGATGATATACTTAGATGTATTCCTGACAGAGTTGGGAAATTTAATATTAATAAAGAAAATATACAAGGAAGAGATAAATTTTAGTTCATAAATAGGTATCGTATAGAACTAATTGATGAAATGCTATAAAGTATATTACATAAATATTTATTTAACTTAGAGGTTGGGAGGAAATAAAATGTATAATAAGATAATTGAATCAACTAAGTATATTAGAAGTAAGGTAAACAGAATGCCTAAAATTGCCATAATATTAGTGTCAGGTCTAGTGATTTATGCAGATGGGTATCAGAAATTATAAAAGAAATTTGATTATGGATTATGATACTAGCGCAGTCTAATTAACTGATTCATTTTTATATTTTTCGTTATAGAAATAAAACAGTCTAATTTATGTATGTTATGCAAATTGGACTGTTATTCGTGTTAGAAATTATATATATATTCGACTAATAACTCTACATTTAAAAATCTAGTAATCAAAGCACTTGATTAAAGAGGCAATATAGAAACTTAATTGAAAATTGCATATTATAAGAAATAAAAGAATATAATTAAAAAATATTATAGCTAATTATGTATAAAAAATAAAAACATTATGGTTATATTTAATATATTTAAGGTATAATGGAAGAATAATAATGAAAATAGGAGAATGCTTATGTTAATTAAAGAGAAGGGTTTATCGCGTTTATCGAAGAATAAATATTCCTTTAAGTATGAAAATATTAAAATATGCTTAATATATGCAGCAATAGGATTGATATGGATTTTTGTATCGGATGCTATTATTGATTTAATTACGAATGGACAAGATAATGTGTTAAAAATTAGCATATATAAAGGTGTTCTGTTTATAATAGTTACTACAAGTATTCTTTATGTATTGACAAATAAGTTTTTAAAAAAAATATGTAATACAGAGCAACAACTTAGAAATAGTTATAAGGAGCTAGAAATATATGTTAAACAATTGAGTGATTATGAGGATGAATTGAAAATTCAGTATGAGCAAATACGAAAAGACGAGATACAGATAAAGGAAATTGAAGAGAAAAGTAGAGCAATTATTAAAGCTATACCAGATATTTTATTTACTTTTGACTCTAATGGTGTTTTTATAGATACTGAAGCTAAGGATGAGAATATATTGATGTTACCTAAAGAAGAGTTTATTGGTAAGACAATATCAGAAGTGATGCCGGAAGAGATTGCTGATTTAGCTTGTGAGAATTTGAGATTAGTTCTAGAAACGGGTAAGTTACATACTTTTGAGTATAAACTATTAGGTAACTATTGTGAAATTAGGATGGTTAAGTGTGGAGAAGATCATGTTTTAGCTGCATTAAGAGATATGACTGTTAAAAAAGAACTAGAAGAGAGATTAGAATACTTATGCTACAATGATCAATTAACAGGGCTATATAATAGAAGATATTATGAGGAGGAGCTAAAACGTTTAGACGTTAAAGAGAATTATCCTTTAACTATTGTTCTGGGTGATGTAAATGGGCTAAAGTTGATTAATGATTCGTTTGGACATGTTGTGGGGGATGAACTGATTAAAAAATCGGCACAGATAATAAAAAACGGATGCAGATCCCATGATGTTGTTATCAGATTGGGTGGAGATGAGTTTGTCATTTTATTACCGAAAACAGATACTTATGAGGCAGAGAAGATCGTTGAAAATATTAATAATCTAGCTAAAAAAGAAAAAATACAAGGTTTGGATATATCTATTTCATTCGGTTATGAAACTAAATGTCATGAAGATGAAATGATTCAAGAAATATTTATAAAAGCAGAAGATTATATGTATAAGAGAAAGCTTTTTGAAAGTTCAAATATGAGAGGTAAAACTATTGATACAATAATAAACACTCTTAATGAGAAAAATAAAAGGGAAGAGCAACATTCTGTGAGAGTTGCTAATCTGTGTGAACTTATGGGAAAGAATATTGGCGTACCTAAAAGGAAAATCCAAGAATTAAAAAATGCCGGATTACTACATGATATAGGCAAAATAGCAATAGAGGAAAATATTCTTAATAAGCCAGGGAGACTTACAGAGGATGAGTATAATGAAATCAAACGTCATCCAGAAATAGGGTATAGGATATTAAGTACAGTAAATGAAATGTCAGAAATTGCAAAGTATGTACTTTCTCATCATGAAATGTGGAATGGAGAAGGATATCCAAAAGGCATTAAAGATATAGATATACCTTTTGAATCTAGAATTATATCTATTGTGGATGCATATGATGCTATGACTAGTGAACGTCCTTATAGAAAAGCATTATCAGAAGAATTTGCTATAGAGGAATTAAAAAGAAATTCGGGAATTCAATTTGATCCTGAATTAGTAAATGTATTTATTGAAAAGGTATTGAATAAATAACAAAAAAAATAAGCCCTGTAAGAAATATGTAAACCGAATTCAATAAATTGAGATAATAATAATCAAATTATAATATATAGTATAATCATTTAATAGGCTGTCGATAAAATCGACAGCTATTAATTTTGGAATAGTATTTTCACTGATATATTTAAATTTATAAAATTATTTTTTTATTCCAGTGTATATAAAAATAGCATCTCTTAAAAAAGCGGCCAGGCCAGGTTGATCCTTATCATAATAGGCAGTAAATCGTTCATCATCAACATACATTTGGGCAAGACCTGCATGGGCTTCCTTTGAGTACTCGCTCCAAGAATAAACTAGCCATTGGCGGTGTAAATCAGCAGCTTTTTGTGCAAGCTCGCTTGAAGGATCATTAGTTTTAAAAGCATCCTTTAGTGTATCCATAAGTTTAATACCTAACTTTTCGAATTCTTCATATCGTTCTTTACTCATACTTTGAAATTTCTTATTTGATTTATTTACAATATTATCACTATATTTAGAACGTATTTCATTACCATATTTCTTTTCATTTTCATCTATCATCTTTTGTTTAAAGCCTTCAAATTTTTCTTTATCACTCATTATAATTCTCCCTTCTGATGAAGCTAGCGTTTTATCCACATTAGCTATTAATATATCTAGTTGTTTGCGTTTTGCAAGAAGATTTTCGCGATGCTCTTTGAGTGCATTGGTATTATTGAAATCTGGTGATAACAACATACTTTTTATACTTTCAAGATCTACTCCTAATTCCTTATAAAATAATATTTGCTGTAACCTATCTATTTCTTTTTGGCTATAAATCCGATATCCAGATGAATTGATTCTTGCCGGCTTAAGAATCCCTATCTCATCGTAATATCTAAGTGTTCTTGTGCTGATACCAGCCAGTTTACTTAGTTTTTGCACTGTATATTCCATGTGATTGCCTCCTTACAAGATTAATTTACACCTTTACGTAGCGTTAATGTCAATAGTATTATTTGTAATTGTTTTAATAAAAAATAATATTGTACAAATTAATTTTTGGAATTTAGTGAAAAATACAAAAAATAAGTGCAAAAATGGGTAAATTATGTTAAAATTTTAATAAGAATTATTAGTTGATTACAAATATCAACAAAGGGGGAGAATAGTATGAGATGGTTTAATAATTTGAAAATAAAATATAAATTACAGCTTAGCTTTTTTATAATATCTATATTTATTGCCGTAGTTGGAGTTATAGGAATACTTAGTGTAAGTAAAATAAATTCTAATTCTAATGCGTTATATGAAAAAGATTTTCAAGTGCTAAAAAATCTACAAGATTTTAACTCAAATACATTACATTCTAGATTAGAAATTTTGAATTTATTAAATAGTAAAGATTCTAGTAAAGTTAGCCAAACAATAAGTAATATAGATGGTTATAGAGATGAAAACAATGAGATCCTTAAAATATATGAACAATCAGACATAAATGAAGATGAAAATAAAATATATAAAGAGATAAAAAGTGATTTAACAGATTATAGAAATTCATCTGATAAAATAATAAGTCTAGCAAGTGATGGAAAGTACGACGAAGCTATGAGTTTTAGCAAAGAAAGTGCAAACATAAGAGAGAAGTTAACTAATAATATTGATAAATTAGTTAAAATTACTGAACAAAAAGCATCAGATAAAAGTTCTTCAAATAATAATGTCAATAATAAATCTTTTTATATAATGGTAACAACAATTATTTTAGGTTTTATTACTGCAGTTCTATTAGGCGTTATAATTGCTACAATCATATCAAATAATTTAAAAAAAGTATTATTATATGCACAGCACTTAGAAGAAGGAGATTTAACTCAGGAAATAGAGATAAGCTCTAAGGATGAAATTGGAAGTATGGCAAGAGCCTTAAATAAAGCTAATGAAAACATAAGAAGGTTAATAGGGGTAATAATAGATGGATCCAATGATATAAGTTCATCAGGAGAAGAACTATCGGCTACAACACATGATGTTTCTTCTAAGATGAATGATATAAATGAATCAATTGAACAAATATCTAAAGGAGCCCAAGATCTGAGTGCTATAACAGAAGAAGTAAGTGCATCAGCAGAAGAAATTGGAGCGACAACAAATGAACTTGCTAATAGAGCAAATGATGCGGCTGTTTCAGTAGGGGAAATAAAAAATCGCTCTCTTGAAATAAAGAGAAAAGCTTCAGAAAATATAGAACAAGGAAACATTATTTATGAGGAAAAGAAAGAAAATATTATAAAAGCCATCGAAGATGGTAAAGTAGTAAATGAGGTGAAATTGATGGCTAATGCTATAGGGGACATAGCATCACAAACTAATTTACTTGCACTTAATGCAGCAATTGAAGCAGCAAGAGCTGGTGAAAACGGAAAAGGATTTGCTGTGGTTGCAGACGAGGTAAGAAAACTTGCAGAACAATCATCAGAGGCAGTTTCAAGTATACAAGGTATGGTTTTACAGGTGCAGGCTGCATTCGAAAATTTATCTCAGAGTGTAGAAGATATACTTAACTATATAGCTCAAAATGTAAAGCCAAGCTATGAATTACTTATGAATACTGGTATTCAATATGAAAAAGACGCTGAATTTGTTAATGAAATGACTGAAGAATTTGCATCTTCATCTAATCAGATAAATGAAGTTATAGAACAAATAAATCAAGCTATGCAAACTGTATCTGCGACAGCAGAAGAGTCAGGTGCAGGTTCAGAAGAAGTACTGAATAGTATTAATGAAATAACATTAGCTGTTAGTGATATTGCAAAATCTTCGCAAAGTCAAGCCGAACTATCTCAAAAGCTTAATGATATTGTGTTAAAATTTAAGATATAATCAGATTTTGATTCTAATATATAATTTAGAATATATTTTGTACTATATCAAAATGATAGTTTTAGGCTATTATGTGAGAAATACATTTTACAACATATATTCTTTCTTTATTAAATTAATGTATAAGTTTAAAATAAAGTTATAAGAAGAATTTGACAATAAATATTCTTTGCATTAAAATATTTTCTAGAAAAAATAACAGGAGGTAATATCATGATAAAAGAAAATGGTAACATATCAATTGACACAGAAAACATATTTCCTATTATTAAAAAATGGCTATACTCTGATAAAGATATATTTATCAGAGAAGTTATAAGTAATGCATGCGATGCAATTAGTAAATTTCAAAGATTAGTTTCCCTAGGAGAAGCAACAATAAACGGAGACGAGCAATACAAAGTTGTTGTATCAATAAATAAGGAAAAGAAGACTCTTAAATTCATAGACAATGGTATTGGTATGACAGAGGAAGAGGTTAAGAAATATATAAATCAGGTTGCATTTTCTGGAGCAACAGATTTTATGGAAAAGTATAAAGATAAAATGGATGAAGGTAAAGATATAATTGGCCATTTTGGATTAGGATTTTATTCAACCTTCATGGTGTCTAATAAGGTAGAAATAGATACACTGTCATTTAGAGAAGGCGCTGAAGCTGTTAAGTGGGAATGTACAGGTGGAACAGAATATGAAATTGGATCTTCTAGCGAAAGAACAACAAGGGGTACAACAGTAACACTATATATAGATGATGAAAGCTCAGAATTCTTGGAAGAATATAAGGTAAGAGAAATAATCAAGAAATACTGTTCTTTCTTACCTACAGAAATATATTTAGAAGATGAAAATAAGCCAAAAGAAGAACCTAAATATGAAACAAAGAAGAAAGAAGATGGAACTGAATATCAAGAATTAGTAGAACCAGAAGTACCAAAGCCATTAAACGATACAAATCCATTATGGGTTAAAGCACCTAAGGATTGTACAGATGAGGAATATAAGGATTTCTATAGAAAAGTATTCATGGACTTTAATGAACCATTGTTCTGGATTCATTTAAATGTAGATTATCCATTTAATTTAAAAGGAATATTATATTTCCCTAAATTAACTCATGAATTTGAAGCAACAGAAGGTCAAGTTAAGTTATATAATAACCAAGTCTTTGTTGCAGATAACATTAAAGAAGTAATACCTGAATTCTTATTATTATTAAAGGGTACTATTGATTGCCCAGATCTACCTTTAAATGTATCGAGAAGTTTCCTTCAAAATGATAAGGAAGTTTCAAAAATATCTAATCATATAGTTAAAAAGGTAGCAGATAAATTAGTTGATTTGTTTAAAAATAGCAGGGAAGAATTTAATAAATTCTGGCCAGATATACAAATATTTATTAAATACGGCTGCTTAAGAGATCCAAAATTCTATGATAAGATAAAGGAAATAATAATATTTAAGAATTTAAAGGGTGAATTCCTAACATTAAAGGACTATCTTGAAGCTAATAAAGAAAAGCATGAAAACAAAGTATTTTATGCTAATGATGAAAAACAACAATCTCAATATATAAAGATGTTTAAAGAGAATGATTTAGATGCTGTTATATTAGATTGTTCACTAGATGATCATTTTATTTCGTTCTTGGAAATGCATGAATCAGGAATTAAATTCAATAGAATTGATTCTGATATTTCAGATACATTAGGAAGTAAAGAAGATGAAAATGATGAGACTATAAAAGTTTTAAATAAGGAAATAGAGGATCTATTTAAGACTGCACTAGGAGACAAAATTAAGAATTTGTCTATTGAAGGATTGAAGAATGAAGAAACTCCAGCGCTTATTTTAGTTTCAGAAGAGTCAAGAAGAATGGCTCAAATGAGTAAGATGTATGCAAAATCAGGAATGAGCTTCCCAGGTATGTTCGATGAAGAAAAAACTTTAGTTATAAACAATAAGAGTGCAATAATTAAGAAGCTTCTAGAAGTTTCTAAGAATGAAAGCAAAAAGGAAGATGTTAAATTTATCTGTGAGCATATTTTAGATTTAGCTAAAATTGCAAATAAGGAATTAGATGCAGCTGAAATGGATGAATTTATAAAGAGAAATAATATGCTTTTAAATAAAGTAGTTGCTCTTTAATATAGTATTAATAAAGTTCCAAGTTTAAGTACTTGGAACTTTATTTTTCTTTGGGAAATTATTAATGAAGTTAAATCCGCGGATAACTTTTGAAAGTATTAGAAATACATAGTCTACGAAACAGATTTTTATATGAAATTTAGTATAATTTTAACAGTAAAGGTTAAATTTGAAATGAAATTTTAAGTATGATAAAATATTCTAATGTAGTTTTCACATACATTTGCTTAAATGAAGGGATATTTATATATGAAAAATGAAATTTTTAGACCTAAACTATTATATAGAAAGCGCATTAATAAGTTATTGCAAGAAATTTTTCGAATACCTATATATTTTATATCAGCATCTATGGGCTACGGAAAATCCATTGCAGTTAGAAATTTTATAGAGAAGAATAAACGAGTGCAAACAATTTGGCTTGATATAACAAACGATGAAATTGATGATATGTGGATATGGAAAAAATTTTGTGATTTAATTAAAAATATCAATTTTAAGTTAGGTGAAATATTATATGCCTACGGGGTTCCTAATAATAATAAAGATGTTTATAAGATAATAGATATAATTAGAAATGAGATAAGGCAAGAAACCATCATTATTATTGATGACTGGGATGATGAAAAAATAGTTTATATTAATCATTTAATAAAAGCTATAATATTGGAAGATATAAGTAATTTACACATAGTTATAATAAGTAGAAAAAAGCCGGCAAATGAGTATATAGAATTTGAGCTAAAGCAAAAATGTATGATAATGCGTCAGGAGGATATTGCATTCACCTTTGATGAAACGATAGAGTTCTTTAAGATTAATGGAATAATATTGACGGAAGCAGAAGAAAAAGAACTATACGAATATACTGGTGGATGGACTTCAGCTATGTATCTTGCGTTAATTCAATATTACAGTCAAAATACATTTGATGATATACCAAAAGCAACAGAGTTAATTAAAATAGCTGTATATGATAAGTTTGATGAAGTTACCAAGCAGATTTTATTAAAACTCGCATTTGTTGAGAATTTCACGATCGAACAGGCTATGTATATTACGGAAGATGAAAGATCAAAGGAGGTAATTAGAAGAGTATGTTCCAATAATTGCTTTATAAGATACGACAAGAAGGAAAAAATATATAGACTACATTCAATCCTTAAAAATGCATTAGAAGAAGAATTAGCATTATCAAATGTAGATTTAATGGAAGTAAATAACATTTGTGGTGATTGGTATGCTAAAAATTTTAATGACATATATGCAATGGAATACTATTATAAGGCTAAGAATTACGAACGTATACTAGATTTAATAGAGCGAAATTATACAATAGATCTTACTAATTTATATAAAGAAATTATAAAACCAGTTTTTAATGAGCTTACTATCAGTGAGAAGATAAAAAGGCCTATAGCTTATTTAACTTATTTATTTTTTTATATTCTTTACGGAAATAGAATAGCTGGTGCTAAGTTATTGTATGAGGCTAAGGCTATCTATATAGAAGATAAAAATCTTAAAGATAAAAATCAAATACTAGGTGAAATTGCATTTTTGGAGAGCATATTAGTCTTTTATAATGTTAGGAGAATGATAGAGTGCCATAAAAAGGCCTACGAGCTCTTTAAAGGAGGGGGGTCGAGAATAGCAAATAATAAAATGCCGGCAACTTTTGGATCACCTCATTTTTTATACTTATTTCACAGAAAAGTAGGCAATTTGAAAGAGTTAGTGGAATTTTTTCAACAAGGAATAAATTATTTTATTCATATATCAAATGGTGGAGCAGCAGGTGCAAATTATCTCATGATGGCTGAATATTTTTATGAAACAGGAGATTCTAAAAATGGAGAATTGTTTGCATATAAGGCATTTCATAAAGCTAAAACAAAAAAACAGACAAGCATAATAATTTGTTCATTATTTCTGTTAACAAGGATTTGTGTGAATAAAAATTATAAAAATGAGGTTAAAAATAATTTCTATAATCTGATTAAAGAGTATGAAAATCTTAATATTCCAATCTTTCTTAACGGTTCACAGATAGCTATAGGATATATTGATGGAATTACTGGTAATTTAGAAAATTTAAATAAGTGGATTAAAAATATAGAAAACCATGAATTAAAAAATATTATGCCTGTTATAGGAATGAACCATGTTATAACAGGTTTAGCGATGATACTTAAGGGGAGTTACATAGAGTTAGAAATCCAAGTAGAAATTATGTTGGAAGTTTATACGGGTAAAAAAAGCATATTTGGAATAGTATATGCATACATATTTGATTCAATCGCAAAGTACAAGCTATATGGAAAAGAAATCGCTAAAAAGTCACTGCTAAAAGCCATTGAGCTAGCAGAAAAAGACCACATTGTAATGTGTTTTGTTGAATTAGCCCCACATATATTGCCATTACTCGAATCTATTAAAAATGAAAGTGCGTATGTAAAATGTTTAATCCCAAAGTGCAAAGAATATAATCAGATATATCTAAAAAGATATTGCAATTTAGAAAAAATAGAGTTGACTCCAAGGGAAATTGAGATAATGAAGTTGGTATATCATGGATATAAGCAATCTGAGATTTCAGATAAACTAAATATTGCTTTAGTTACTGTAAAAAAACATATTGCATCTGTTTATTGCAAGTTAAATGTGAGAAACAAAACAATAGCAATTAATCAATTGAAAGAAAAAGGGATAATATAAAATGCTACAAATTAAATCAAAATTATACTTTAGTATAATACACAAATCATTTATATGTAGGTATAATCATCTCATGAGATATTAATAATACTTTAAAACTGAATAAAGTTATAAAAGCCAGCAATTTTTAATATTTAATTTATTGAGTGTTGGCTATTTTTATTATAGATTGCTAATTGAAGGATGGGGGAAAAGAGAGATGATCACAGATTTTGGTAAGATAGCAAGGGAACTTTTTAATTTGGTTGGATCAGAAGAAAATATTTTGTGTGTAGAAAATTGCATGACTAGATTAAGATTGAGATTAAAGGACACTAAAAAAGTGGATGTTGGAATTTTAAAAAAGATAGAAAGTGTACGTGGCATTGTAGAGACGAGGGAACAATTTCAAATTATTATTGATGGTACTGCTGCAAGAATATTAATTAGTGAGTTTATTAATATATATAAGACAAGAAAGTAATATTGTGGTAGCAGTTTGAAGATCTAGTGATTTAAATAAAAAAATATGGAACAACCTCTAGCTAAGAACTTTTGACAGTTTATTTATTATTTCTATTTATAATTTTATATAAACAGAAATATAAATAAAAAGAGGGCCAGCAAATCTTTTATACTTTAGTATATTATGATATAATAGCTAAGGATATATTTAAAATGGAGGATTTTGTAATGAAACATATAAAAACTATAAACAAAACAAACATTAAAAATAGTTTATGTAAGCCAGGATGCAAAGAATGTGCAAATTCATGTCAATCAGCTTGTAAGACATCTTGCACAGTTGCAAACTTAGAATGTGAAAACTAATAATCTTCAAGCAGTAACTATATAGTTACTGCTTACTTTATATGTTTAGGAGGAAAAAGAATTGTCTTTAATACATAAATTTAAACAAGGCGAAAATTATTTTGTTTTAGATGTGAATACAGGAGCTGTTCATGTTGTAGATGAACTAGTTTATGATATATTAGATGATAGCCAATTAAGAAATAAGAAAGAAATATTAGAGGAACTTAAGGGAAAATATAATGAAGAAGAGATTTCAGAGGCTTATGATGAAATTCAAGAGTTAGCTGAAGAAGGAATTTTATATTCAGAAGATCAATATGAAGAAATAGCTCATAGCTCTATGGATGATAGAGATTACATAAAGGCTATTTGTTTAAATGTAATTCATGGATGTAACCTTAGATGTAAGTACTGTTTTGCTGACGAGGGTGAATATCATGGACATGGCGGAGTCATGAGTGCAGACACAGCAAAAAAAGCAATTGATTATGTGATTAAGAGAAGTGGACCAAGAAAAAATATAGAAATAGATTTATTTGGTGGAGAGCCAACTTTAATTATGGACACAATAAAAGAAATAATTAAGTATGCTAGGGATAACGAAGAAAAATGGGGAAAGAGAGTAAGATTTACAATGACCACTAATGCTACTCTATTAACTCCAGATATGATGGATTATATGGATAAAGAAATGGGAAATATAATTCTTTCTTTAGATGGCAGAAAAGAAGTTAATGATAATGTTAGAATTAAGCCAGATAAAAGCGGTTCTTTTGATGATATAGTTCCAAATATAAAGGAAATGATTAAGAGAAGAACTAAAGGAAAAACTTATTATGTAAGAGGAACGTTCACAAGAGAAAATACAGATTTTTATGAAGATGTAATGGCAATGGTTAATGAAGGGTTTAGAGAGTTATCCATAGAACCAGTTGTTTTAGAAAATGGACATCCACTTTCATTAAGAGAAGAAGATATAGATACAATCTTTGAAAACTATGACAAGCTATATGAAGAAATGGCAAGAAGAAAACGAGAAGGAAATGATGAATTTAAATTTTATCATTTTAATATAGACCTTCAAGGGGGACCATGTGTTTACAAGAGAATTTCTGGATGCGGTGCAGGATTTGAATATGTAGCTATAACTCCTCAAGGAGAAGTGTATCCATGCCATCAATTTGTTGGAAAAGAAGAGTTTAAGTTAGGAAGTATACACGAAGATACTTATAATGGAGAATTAGCTCAAAAATTTAAGAAAGCACATATATACAATAAGCCTAAATGTAGGGAATGCTGGGCAAAATTCTACTGTAGTGGTGGATGTCAAGCTAATAATTTTAATTTTAATGGGGACATGAACATTCCTTATGAAATTGGATGTAAGATGCAAAAGAAGAGAATTGAATGTGCAATTGCGCTAAAAGCTGAAGAAAATTAATTTTTATATAATAACATAATAAAAAGAAGGGGAACTCCATTGCCTTTGCTACTGAGAGAATATTATTTGGGACATACTGATAAAAGTTTTAACAACCTGTACTTGTTTCTTGAATTAATTAAAATAAGTATAGATGAAATAGCTTCTACTTGGTAATTTCCATAGATGATTTTTTATCGAGCACTTCGCAAGAGGAGGTCTCTTTTTATATAATAAAATTGATATAATAACATTTTAAATGAACATCTTGGAATTAAATATAATATATATTGCAATTGGAGTTCCGCATTTCAGCTCTAACTGAGAAATTTTTATAAATAAGATTTTTTATGTAAATCTTCTATTGCAATGTATAAGAATGTAAGGAGAATAGATATTTGGAAGAATACATTTTGGAAAATGATTTGAGATTAATTTATAAACATACAGATTCAGAACTATCATCAATTTGTATTTCTTTAAATGCAGGAGCTGGAGTTGAGAACGAAAAGTTTGGAGTAGCTCATGCAACTGAGCATATGGTTTATAAAGGAACAAAAAATAGAACTGAGAGAGAAATAAATGAAGAGCTGAGCAGTATCTTTGGATTTAATAATGCCATGACTAATTATCCATATGTAATATATTATGGAACTCTGCTCGGAGAAGATTTACAAAAAGGTGTGGAAATTTTAAGTGATATAATAATTAACCCGGAATTTGGAGAAAATGGATTCAAAGAAGAAATGGATGTCATAAAGGAAGAATTAAAAGAATGGGATGAGGATATAGATCAGTATTGTGAGGATAATTTATTTCTTAACTGCTTCAGTAATAGAAGAATAAAGTATCCTATAATAGGAACATTTGATGATCTTGAGAACATAACTTTAGATAATATTAAAGAATTTTATGATAAATATTATTTTCCGGGAAATACTTCAATTGTTATAATTTCATCAGTAAAGTTTGATATAGTTAAGGAAATTATATGTAATTATTTTTTTGAGTGGAAGAAAAAATATATTATCCAAGAAGGTATTAGTGGACTTGATAATAAAAAATTAATAGAATATGAAAAGCCTCAAAAGGGTACTTATAACAATGTAAGAGGTGGAATAAGGGCATGTAAAGTTGAAATGATATTTCCAATTGATGATTTAAGTGAAAAAGAAATTAAGGCGCTTAGAATTTTTAATCAATATTTTGGAGAAGGGATTAATTCAATTCTTTATGATGTTTTAAGAACCCAAAATGGGTTAGTATATGATGTACTTACTAAAATTTCAAATGAGAATTATATAAAACTATATAAAATCACATTTAGCACATCAGAAGAAAATGTAGATAAAGCTATATCTTTAATAGAAGGATGTATAGCAAAGTTAGATTTGTTGCAAAAGAAACTTGATAATGATCAGATAGAACGTTTAATTAAGAGCTTTAAATTAAAAAGATTATTTAGAGAAGAGCAGAGTATAATACTGGCCAAAGAGCTGGCGACATATGACTGCATGTTTGGAGATTATAAAATTTATACTAATGAGATTAAAGAAATGGAGTTGCTAACAAAAGAAATGATTTTTCAAGTAGGTAGGAAAGTACTGAAGAATTTTACAACACAGATAATTGAGAGAGCATAAAAGGAGGTAGAATTATGTACAGTTTTAAAAATGATTATAGTGAAGGCGCACACTCAAGAATATTAAATGCATTAGTTGAAACAAATTTGGAACAAACCGATGGTTACGGTACTGATCAGTACACAGAAAGATCAGTTAATCTGATGAAGAAGAAAATTGATAGAGAAGATGTAGATATACACTTACTAGTTGGTGGTACACAAGTTAATCTTACAGCTATATCAGCTTTTTTGAGACCGCATCAGGCGACAATAGGAGCAGATACAAGTCATATAAATTGTCATGAAACTGGGGCAATTGAAGCAACTGGCCATAAAGTAATTACAATGAGAACAAACGATGGAAAACTTACTCCAGATTTAATTCAAAATGTTGTAGATTCTCATAGCGATGAACATATGGTCCAACCTAAATTAGTATATATATCAAATTCTACAGAGCTTGGAACTCTATATACTAAAGCAGAGTTAATTGATTTACGTGATTGCTGTAAGAGGAATAAACTGTTATTATATTTGGATGGTGCTAGACTTGGATCAGCACTTGTGGCGGAAGAAAATGATTTGACTTTAGCTGATATAGCAAAATTAGTTGATGCATTTTACATTGGAGGAACTAAAAATGGAGCACTTTTTGGAGAAGCACTTGTAATATGCAATGATGAATTAAAAGAAGATTTTAGATATTTTATTAAGCAAAAAGGTGGATTATTAGCAAAAGGAAGGTTGCTTGGAATTCAATTTGAAGAATTATTCAAAGATGATTTGTATTTTGAACTTGCAAAACATGCAAATAAAATGGCACTTATGCTAAAGGGTGCAATAGTAGATGAAGGATACAAGTTTTTAACTGAATCTTTTACAAATCAACAGTTTCCTATATTCCCTAATAATTTAATTGAAAAGTTAAGTGAGAAATATTCTTTTAATATTGAAAGAATAATCGATTCTAATTATACTGCAATTAGATTAGTGACATCATGGGCAACTAAAGAAGAAATTGTATTAGAATTTATCGAAGATCTACATCTATAAAAAAGGCATGAAGTATTAACTAGAATCTTTTAAGAACAATTAAGTATTTTTAAAAAGATTAAGGAAAAAGGCACAAGTGTAATATAGAGTATTTAATTTATGAAATAGAAAGTATGTTTTAAGCTTCATATCGTTTGATCGTCGATATGAAGCTTTTATCCATGGTTAGCTATATTTGAAATTAGATTGGAGCGGTATTTTTGAAGTTACCATTATTAGAAGGATTACTTAAATACAATGATGAAGAAAATCTACTTCTTTCCATGCCAGGAAACAAGGGGGGAATTGGATTTGCTAGAGATGAAATTGGGCTGGAGTTTGTTAATAGAATGGGATTTTTAGATATAACAGAGGTCGACCCATTAGATAATTTGCATTATCCAGAAGGGATAATAAAGGAAGCTCAAGAGCTATTAGCTAAAACTTATAAGGCTAAGAAAGCCTATTTTTTAGTAAATGGAAGCTCATCAGGAAACTTAGCAGCTATGTTTTCAGCATTTGATGAGGGCGATGAAGTTTTAGTTGAAAGAAACTGCCATAAGTCAATTTATAATGGATTGATTATGAGAAAGTTAAAAGTTAAATATATAGAACCTATTATTGATGATGAATTAGGACTATTTTTACCACCTAATAAAGAGAATATATATAAAGCGTTAGAGAATAGCTCAAAACCAAAGGGAATTATAATAACATATCCAAATTATTTTGGGATTACATATGATATAGAAGAGATTATATGTAATTTGAAGGAAATAGGATTAAAAGTCATAATCGACTGTGCTCATGGAGCTCATTTTGGAATAAATAAAAGATTGCCAAAGTCTCTTGCGAGTTTAGGAGATTATGTGGTTTTAAGTGCACATAAAACTTTACCAGCCCTAACTCAAGGCGCATATCTCTTAGTAAATGAAGATAATGACATAATAGATTTTTACATAAAGTTATTTACTACAACTTCACCATCTTATCTGATAATGGCATCTTTAGATTATGCAAGATATTATTTAGATACATACGGGAAAGATGATTATGATAAATTAATAAATGAATCTGAAAAGTGGAAGAAAAAAATTAATAAGCTAGGAAAGGTTTATATATTAAGTGAAAGTGACTTAGATAAGCATAATGATAGAATAGAAGGATACAAAATTGATCCTAGTAGATATATAGTTATTCTTCCTAAAGGGTATAATGGACATAAATTTCTAGATTATCTAAGAGATAATAAAATACAGGCTGAGATGAGTTTTTCAAGAGGAGTTGTTTTAATCCTATCACCATTTAATACAGAAGAAGATTTTAAAATTATATACGAAACTATTTTAAATTTAGATATGAGAAATATGTCTAGAGAAATAGAGATAAAATATTCTAGAAATATACCTATTAAAAAATTTGAGCCTTATGAAACTTTTAAATTAAAAAGCAGATGGTGTGAAATAGAAAAGTGTGAAGGTTTAGTAGCTAAAGAATCAATAATACCATATCCTCCAGGAATACCTTTGGTTTGCCCAGGAGAAATAATATCAAAAGATGTTATAGCAATAGTAAGGGACTATATTATAAATAAAAAAAGTATAATTGGAGTAAATAATAATAAAATTCGGATTTTAGATATAAATTAATATAAATGATGAATCTATAATTTACTATAATCCTATTGGTATAAGCTTAAATATTGTGTTAAAATATATCTATTTAGAATAATATATATGATGATAATATGCGGGGAGGGATAGACAATTATATATGGAAACAAATATTGTAACCAAACCAAAGAATAAAGTTGATGTGAAAAAGCCTAAGAATTATAAAGTTGTTATGTATAATGATGATTATACAACAATGGAATTCGTTATTAATATACTGGTAGTTGTATTTAATAAAAAGTTAATAGATGCTGAGAAGATAATGTTAGATGTGCATGAAAGGGGTAAGGGAATAGCAGGAATATATAGTTATGATATAGCAGTTACTAAAGTTTCAACTGCAATGTCAATGGCTAAAGAAAAGGGCTTTCCGTTTAAGCTTACTGTAGAGGAGGCGTAAAATATGAAAATTACGAATGAAGTTAATTTGATATTACTTAAAGCATACCAAGAAGCAAAAGAGAAAAGCAGCGAATATATTACACCAGAGCATTTACTGTATGCTGCAACTTTTGATAAGAATGTAGAGTATGCTATTAAAGAATGTGGTGGAAGTTTAGAAAATTTAAGATATAATTTGGCAACTTACGTGAAAACATATATAAATAAAATTGGTCAAGGAGAACCACAAGAGAGCATAGAGTTTCAAAGAGTCATTTTAACAGCAAATGAACAAATTAAGTATAGCGGAAAAGATGCAATAGATGTAGATCATATACTCTCTGCAATTTTTAATCTAGAAGATAGTTATGCACGATATTATCTAGAGCAAGAAGGCGTTACAAGAAGAGAGTTGCTATATTCTTTGTGTCATAGTATAGATGAAGATACTCGAAATTCTTATGATGATGAAATGCAAGAAAATTTTAAAGAAGATGAGAATGAATTTACTGAGAATGAAAGTAAAGAGAAAGTGGAGAAGAAAAAAGAAGATGCATTTCTTAATAAGTTTACAATAGACCTTATTAAGAAAGCTACAGAAGAAGAAAATGATCCATTGATAGGACGAAAAGATATTTTAGAAAGAAGTATACAGATACTCTGTAGAAGGATAAAAAATAATCCTATACATGTAGGCGAGTCTGGAGTTGGTAAGACTGCTATAACTTTAGGACTTGCAAAGTTAATAAGTGAAGACAAGGTGCCAGAAAAATTAAAAGGAAGTTCTATGTTTTCTTTAGATATTGGATCTGTTATAGCAGGAACTAAGTATAGAGGAGATTTTGAAGAAAGAATAAAAAGAGTTTTAGATTTGATTAGCAAACAAGATAAGCCAATTGTATATATAGATGAAATTCATAATATTGTAGGTGCCGGAGCGTTAAATGGTGGCGCATTAGATGCGTCCAATTTGTTAAAACCTTATCTTACAGAAGGAAAAATTAGATTTATTGGAGCTACTACTTTTGATGAATATAAAAAGTTTTTTGAAAAAGATAAAGCATTAAGTAGAAGATTTCAAAGAATAGATGTTAAAGAACCATCTATAAAAGAAGCTATACAAATATTAGATGGACTTAAAAAGAATTATGAAGAATATCATAATGTAAGTTATACAGATGAAGCAATCGGAGATGCAGTAACTCTAAGCGATAAGTATATTAATGACAGATATCTGCCAGATAAGGCTGTAGATATTATAGATGAAGCTGGAGCTTATGTTCGTATGCATAATGAAGATATGAATGAGCAGATTATAGTTGACAGAAAAACTATTGAGGAAATAATATCAAAGATTTGTAATATTCCAAAGCAAACTGTGGAAAGTAGCGAGATAAGTTCTTTAAAGCACTTGGAAAAGGACTTAAAGGAAAATATATTTTCACAGGATAAAGCCATTGAAGAAGTTGTAAGATGTATAAAGATGTCTAGATCTGGATTAAACGATGAAGATAAGCCAGTAGCATCTATGCTTTTTGTTGGGCCTACCGGAGTTGGAAAAACAGAGATTGCTAGATGCTTATCTAAAACTCTAGGAATAGATTTGATTAGATTTGACATGAGTGAATATACTGAAAAACATTCAGCTGCAAAACTCATAGGATCACCTCCAGGATATGTAGGTTATGAAGAAGGCGGACTTTTAACTGATTCAATAAGAAAAACGCCACATTGCGTATTATTACTGGATGAAATAGAAAAGGCACACCCGGATATTTTGGGTGTATTGCTTCAGGTTATGGATTATGCCACACTTACTGATAATAAAGGCAGGAAAGCTGATTTTAGAAACTCAATAATAATAATGACCTCTAATGCTGGAGCTAGAAATATAGGTAAAAAGCTTATTGGCTTCGGAGATAGGGAAGTCAAAGGTGAAGCTATAATGGAAGAGGTTAAAAAGTTCTTCACACCTGAATTTAGAAATAGACTGGATAAAATAATAGTATTTAATGGAATGACTGATATTATGGCAGCAAATGTTGCTAAAAAGCAATTAAATAACTTTAAAGATAAATTGAATTCTAAAAATGTTGAAATAGAATTTAGTGAAGAATGTGTAAATCACATTGCTAAAATAGGAACATCAGAGGAATTTGGGGCAAGAGAAATAGCAAGAGTTATAGCTTCGAATATAAAACCATTACTTGTTGATGAAATTTTATTTGGAAAGCTAAGCGAAGGTGGAAAGTGTGTAATTGATTTTGTAAATGAAAAATTTGAGTTAAAGATCAATTAAATCTACTTAAAGTAATGTGATTCATTATTATATATGTAAAAATAAATGTAAAAGAGTCCTAGTCCTATGTAATATCATCTGGAGAGATTACATGATAATTAAATATAAACTATATAATAATATGTTTTTGAATAAAAATTATGAAGACAGACATAATATTAAATGACAAAAAGAAATTTTTAAGCAAAAAGAGGAGGTGAACTATTGCAAAGTTATTTTAACTTGAGCAATGGAACATTAGAATGGAAGATAAGACATTAATATGCAAAGATTGTGGAAGAGAGTTCGTTTTTACTGTAGGAGAACAAGAATTTTATAAGGAAAAAGGTTTTGAAAATGAACCAGTAAGATGTCCTGACTGCAGGAGAGCTAGAAAGCAACAAAACAATAGAAGATAGAAAGTAATAAATTTTCTATTGATTGAGTAAGAAGCATAAGAGTGATTAAATCTTATGCTCCTTTTTATTTCCGTATGATATAAATATATTTTTTAGGGTCAATTTTAGTTAATTCAATAGAATATTCTGCATTTAAATAAAAAAATATAAAAAATATATTGAATTTTTTATACTTTTGCTAGTATAATATAAAGAAAGATTTGAATAAAAAGTGATTTGATTTTTCGTATAATCTTTTTTATTTAAAATTTTATAGTCATATTGGATAGTAATTTTAAAAATAAAGTTTTAAAGATAGTGATAAGGAAGAGTATATAAATGGTAAACTTTTAAGAGAGCTAGAGGTCGGTGGAATCTGGTAAGTATCCTTTATAGAAGCAGCCTTTGAATTTTATAGCTGAGAAATAAAAATTTTTAGAAAATAAGAATTTTTAATTAGGCTATAACGTGTTCCTCACGTTATAGAGGTGGAGTATAATATGTACTCTAGCTGAGTGAACAATTTTTAAGTTGTTTATTAGGGTGGTACCGCGAAGTAGTTCTTTCGTCCCTTGTGTGGGATGGAGGACTTTTTTTATTTAATTATATTAAAATAAGGGGGTTATTTTCAATGGAGGAAATACTTGAGATATTAGAAAAAAATAGCAGATACAGTGATGAACAAATAGCAGTTATGACAGGTAAAACTGTTGAAGAAGTTAGAGAAGCAATAAGAGATTATGAGGAAAAAAGCATTATAGCAGGTTATACAACGCTTATAAATTGGGAAAATACAGGTAGTGAAACAGTAACAGCGTTAATAGAAGTTAAGATAACACCGCAGAGAGGTGTTGGATTTGATAAAGTTGCAGAAAGAATATATAAATTTTCAGAAGTTAAAGCATGCTACTTAATGTCTGGAGGTTTTGATTTAACGGTTATTGTTGAAGGAAAGACTATGAAGGAAGTTGCTCTTTTTGTATCAGAAAAACTAGCAGTGCAAGAATATGTATTAAGTACAGGTACTCACTTTGTATTGAAGAAATATAAAGATCATGGAAAGATATTTAAAGAAAAGAAGATAGAAGATAGGGAGGCAATATTTATATGAGATTAGAAGACATGATTTTAGACAACGTAAAAAATATGCCTCCGTCAGGAATAAGAAAATATTTTGATATAATAAATGAAATGGATGACGTTATTTCTCTAGGTGTAGGAGAACCAGATTTTGTAACTCCGTGGAATGTAAGAGAAGCTGGAATTTATTCTTTAGAGCAAGGACATACTCATTATTCTTCGAATGCAGGATTTATTGAGCTTCGTAGTGAGATATCAAAGTATCTTCATAGAAGATTTAATCTTAACTATAATCCAGAAGATGAAATAATAGTTACTGTTGGCGGAAGTGAAGGAATTGATATAGCACTTAGGGCATTAGTTGGGCCTGGAGATGAGGTTATAGTTCCAGAGCCAAGCTTTGTTGCATATAAGGGATGTACTGCATTTACTGGAGCAACAGCTAAGGTTTTGAACCTTAAAGCAGAAGATGAATTTAAACTTACTCCTGAGGATTTGGAGAAAGCAATTACACCTAGAACAAAGGTAGTTATAATACCGTTTCCTAATAACCCAACAGGTGCAATAATGACTAGAGATGAACTAGCAGGAATAGTAGAAGTTCTTAAAGATAAAAATATTATTGCAATTTCAGATGAAATATACTCAGAACTCTGCTATGGAGAGAAACATGTTTCAATAGCATCCTTTCCAGAAATGAGAGATAAGACTTTAGTTATAAATGGATTTTCTAAATCATATGCTATGACAGGATGGAGACTTGGGTATATCTGTGGACATCCGATTCTAATAGAAGCGATGAAGAAAATTCATCAATATGCTCTTATGTGTTCACCAACAACTGCTCAGTATGCAGCGATTGAAGCTTTAAAAAGTGGTGATAGAAGTGTAGAAGAAATGTGTAAGGAATATAATAGAAGAAGAAGAGTTCTATTGGATGGATTTAGGAAGATGGGATTAGAGTGTTTTGAGCCTCTTGGAGCATTTTATTTATTTCCAAGTATTAAATCTACGGGTATAACATCGGATGAATTCTGTGAACAACTGCTTATAAATGAAAAAGTATTAGTTATTCCGGGAAATGCTTTTGGTGATTGTGGAGAAGGATTTATAAGAGTTTGTTATGCGTCATCAATGGAAGATATTATGGAAGCATTGAAAAGAACAAAGAGATTTCTTGATAAATTGAGAGAGAAATAATAAAAATGGAGTGGTTTAAGTATAAAAATACTTTAGATCACTCCTTTAATATATACCTAGAGAAGAGTGAAATAAAATTATATTAATAAAAAAAGTTTGTAAATATACATATCATAAATTATACTAGTATAGACATAGAATGGCTTAAACTGAAGATAAATGGCATGTAGTATTGATAAATATTATAGTGAAATCAATAAAACTATGAATATTGACATCATATTCCTAATATATTATTATAAGTGTGGAAGCGATACCATAAATAGTTCGACTTTAAAAATAACTTGGCTTAAAGCCTTAGAAATTAAGAATTTAAGTTGTAAATTAATCTGGTCTATAAATAATAGTATTTCACGATTTAGTTTTAATAATGGAATAAATTTTGAGGGATTATGAAAAAAATTTGACGAGGTGGGGTGTTATGTCAGTTACTATAAATGATATTGCGAAAAGGGCTAAAGTATCCTCGGCAACAGTTTCAAGAGTTCTTAATAATTCAGGTTATGTAAAAGAAGAAACTAGGCAAAGAATATTAGTCGCAATAAAAGAAATGAATTATACACCGAGTGCAATTGCAAGAAGTTTGTCGAAATGCGAGACTAATACTATAGGAGTTATCGTTCCAGATATAACTAATGCATATTTTGGAGAAATTATAAAAGGAGTAAGTGAGAGAGCAGAAAGAAATAATCTGAATATAATTTTGTTTAATACAGATAATTATTTAGAGAAGGAAGTGCGTGCTCTTAAATTGCTTAAAGAACAAAGAATTAAAGGAATTATAATGACTCCAGGATTTGGTGAAGAAAAGTTTAATGAAAATTATATTAAAACAATAAATACTTTAAATATTCCTATAATATTAGTTTCGGCTGATGTTAAATTTACAAAGTTAAATGGAGTTTTTGTAGATAATATAAAAGGTGGATTTGAGGCAACAAACCTGCTAATTAAAGAAGGTCATACTAAGATTGGAATAATGACAGGATTATTGAGTTCAGAACCAGTAATGGATAGATTAGAGGGCTATAAAAGAGCGCTAAAAGAAAATGATATTGATTTTTGCAGTAAATATGTTTTATATGGAGATTTTAAATTAGATAAGGCATATGAATTAACTAAAAAATTACTTAAAGAAAAAGACCGTCCTACAGCATTAGTTGTTTGCAGTAACATGATGACGATGGGAGTTATAAAAGCTCTAAAAGAAGAGAATAAGGATATTCCTAGGGACTTGGCTATAGTGGGATTTGATAAAATTGACTTTTTAGATATGGTAGGATTAAATATTACATATATGGAAGATTGTCCAATTGAGCTAGGGAGATCCTCCATGGATATGCTGTTTGATATTATTAGCAGTAATGAGGATGATAGTGTAAGAAGAAGGATCATTGCACCACAAATTGTAGTTAAAGGTTCAGAGAAAAAGATATAAATTTATATATATGCTGCAAAAGTAATTCTTCATCATAATTTTAAAAAAGATTGCAAGAATTTTAGTGGTAATTGTGCATTGTGAATTACAACATATATACATAGTCACAAGTTGAATACATATTCGTAATATTAAAGTCAACATATTATAAATATAATTAATTAGAAGAATATTTATAATAACTGTTTTATTAAATTTAAATCGTGGATATTATCCATGAGTTTAAATATTAATTCTTATATTTTAGGAGGAAGGTTAATGAAAAAGAGATTATTATCATTATTAGCAGTTTCAGCAATAACAGTAACGTTATTCGCTGGATGTGGATCAAGTGGAAGCGGTACTAGTACAGCTGACAAAGGAAGCAGCAATGCAAAAGAATATCAAGTTGCTATGGTAACTGATACAGGTGGGGTAAATGACCAATCGTTTAATCAATCTTCATGGGAAGGTCTACAAAACTTCGAAAAAAACAATAAGGGTGCAAAAGTTAGTTACTTAGAATCTAAGCAAGAATCTGATTATGCTACTAATCTAGATAAAGTTGTAGATAGCGGCAATAAATTAGTTTGGGGTATTGGTTTTGCAATGTCAGATGCAATAACAAAGGCAGCAAAATCAAATCCAGATGTTAACTATGCTATAGTTGATAATTCATATGGAGATGATACTCCAGCTAATGTTACAGGAGTTATGTTTAATGCACAAGAACCTTCATTTATAGTTGGATATATAGCAGCTAAAACAACAAAAACAGGTAAAGTTGGATTTGTTGGTGGTATAAAAAGTGGAATTATAGATCAATTCCAATATGGATACCAAGCTGGTGTTCAATATGCAGCAAAAGAATTAGGTAAAGATATTACTGTAGATGTTCAATATGCTGAAAGTTTCTCTGATGCATCAAAGGGTAAAGCAATCGCAAATAAAATGTTCTCTTCAGGATGTGATATTGTATTCCACGCAGCAGGTGGAGTAGGTGTAGGTGTAATTGAAGCAGCTAAAGAAGCAAATAAGTTTGCAATAGGTGTTGACCGTGACCAAGCATATTTGGCTCCTGACAATGTATTAACATCAGCATTAAAACTTGCAAATGTTGCAGTTGAAAATCTTTCAAAAGAAGCTATGAGTGGAAATAAAATCGGTGGAAAAACATATACTTATGGTTTAAAAGAAAATGCAGTAGGAATTCCAACTGAAAATAAAAACATGGATCCAGAAGTTTATAAGGCAGCTATGGCAGTTCAAGACAAAATTAAGAACGGTGAAATAGTTCCACCTTATAATGAAGATACATTTAAAAGCTTCGGTAAATAAGGATAATTAAATAATATATGTGTGACAATGATAAATTTACATTTAAAGTTCTAGGAAGCTATGTGCAATGGCTTAAGGCTAAAATGCAGAAAATGAATTGTAATATATATATGGCAGATATGAAATAGGGATGGCTTTGCTAGCTAGTGATTCACTGTTAGCAAAGCATATTATTAATTAAGGGAGGACTTGGTATGGAAATTAGCAAACAATATGCAGTGCAGATGCGTGGAATTACAAAAATGTTTGGTTCATTCTGTGCCTTAGATGATATCAATATCGATATTAAAAGAGGTACAATTCATGCACTATTAGGAGAAAATGGAGCAGGTAAGAGTACACTGATGAATATACTTTACGGATTATATCAAGCTGACCGAGGAGAAATATATCTTAATGGTGAAAAGATAAATATTAAAAACCCTAATATAGCCATTGAAAATGGAATAGGAATGGTTCACCAACATTTTATGTTAGTTGAAAATTTTACAGTAACACAAAATATAGTATTAGGTAGTGAAATTACAAGTAAATTTGGCATATTAGACATGAAAAAAGCCCGCGCGGAAATATTAAATATTGTTAAAAAGTATGGATTAGAAGTAGATCCAGATGCAAAAATTGAAGATATTTCAGTGGGTATGCAACAACGTATTGAGATATTAAAAGCCTTATATCGTGGAGCTGATTTATTAATATTGGATGAACCGACAGCAGTGCTTACTCCTCAGGAAATTCAGGATTTAATAAAGATTATGAATAATCTTGTAGCAGATGGAAAAACAATAATTATAATTACACATAAATTAAAAGAAATAAAGGAATCTTCTGATGTCTGTACAATAATACGTAGAGGGAAATATATAGATACTGTTAATGTTAAAGAGATAACAGGATCGGAGCTTGCCACAATGATGGTAGGTCATGCAGTTAAGTTAGTTGTTGATAAAGAGCCTGCAAAGCCAGATGAAGTTGTCTTTGAAATAGATAATTTAACTGTAAAAGATGAAAGAAAGTTAGATGCAGTTAAAAACTTATCAATTAAAGTACATAAAGGTGAAATTGTTGGTATTGCTGGAATTGATGGCAATGGACAAAAGGAATTGATCGAAGCAATTACATGCCTAACAAAATGTGAAAGCGGTACCATTAAAATAAATGGAGTAGAGATACAAAATACTACAACAGAAAATGTTATTAAGAATAAAGTATCAACAATACATGAAGATAGACAAAAGCGAGGACTTGTATTAGATTTCAGTGTTGCTGATAATGTAGTTATAGAAAAATATAGAAGCGAACCATATTGCAAAAATGGTTTCCTAAATAAAGACGAAATTATATCTCATACTAAAGATATGATAAAACAATATGATATAAGACCTGACAATTGTGAATTAATTCCTGTTAGAGGTTTATCAGGAGGAAATCAGCAAAAAGTTATAATTGCAAGAGAAGTAGCCAATGATCCAGACTTATTAATTGCAGTGCAGCCAACTCGTGGACTTGATGTAGGAGCAATTGAATATGTTCATAAAACATTAATAAGGGAAAGAGATAAAGGCAAAGCGGTTTTGTTAGTTTCGTTTGAACTTGATGAAGTTATGAATGTTTCTGATACTATAGCTGTAATTTATGCAGGGACTATTGTAGATACATTTAAGCAGGGAGAAGTTGATGAAAATACAATAGGTTTATTAATGGCAGGAGGTAAAAGAAATGAAAACAGTGGCAAAGATTCTTAAAAAACCAGTTACTTCAACATTCATTGCAATATTTTTTGGTTTTGTAGTTTCTGCAATAGTTCTTGGTATTGCAGGATATAACTCAATAGATGCTTTTAGCGCACTTTTTAATGGAATTTTTTCAAAACCTAAATATATATCTAATACAATTATTAAGGCTACGCCTATTATTTTAACTGGTTTAAGTGTTGCATTTGCCTTTAAAACAGGATTATTTAATATTGGAGCAGAGGGCCAATATATAATAGGTACAATTGCATCAACAATAGTTGGAATTAAATTAAATTTACCAGCAGTATTAGAAATTCCTTTAGTAATTTTAGCTGGTGTAGCTGCTGGAGCAGTGTTTGGTGGTATTGTGGGAATTCTTAAGGCGAAATTCGGAATACATGAAGTTATAACCAGTATAATGCTGAATTGGATTGCATTATATTTATCTAATTTCGTTGTATCTACAGATGTATTTCACCAACCAGATTCAACAAGTACTTATATGATTAATGAATCTGGATTTACTACTATACTTGGCAATTGGAAGACATCTGATGCTGGAATGGAATTTCTTTCTCATCACAAATGGTTATCAGAAGTTTTATTAAAAACAGATGTTAATATTGGAATTATTGTTGCTATTATAATGGCTGTAGTTATATCGATTTTATTATATAAATCAGCAAAAGGTTATGAATTACGCGCAGTTGGATTAAATAAAGATGCAGCAGAATTTGCTGGAATAAATGTTAATCGTAATATAATTCAATCAATGGTAATTGCAGGTGCATTATCAGGTCTTGCTGGAGCACTAGCTATCACAGGCACAGCACCCCATAAGTTATCTACTATGGCTGCTTTTGAAAATAATGGATTTAACGGATTATCAGTTGCATTAATTGCAGGAAGTTCACCTATTGGATGTATATTTGGAGGATTATTATATGGTGGATTACTATATGGAGGTCAATCTGTACAATCTGCTATAGGTGCACCATCGGAAATAATAAATATAATGATAGGTACTATTGTATTTTTCGTAGCATTAACTAAGATTGTACCTGCTTTAGCTGACAGACTTTTAAAGAGAGGTGAGAAGAATGTTAAATAGTATTGCACTATTAATAGGTATTACACTAATGTATTCAGCACCGCTAATATTTGGAGCATTAGGTGGAGTTGTTTCTGAGCGTTCTGGAGTTGTAAATATCGGAATTGAAGGTATGATGACTATAGGTGCATTTACTGGTGCGGCAGTAGGATATTATTCTGGAAATGCATGGCTTGGATTTTTAGCTGCAGGAATTGCAGGTGGAATAATGGCTTTATTACATGCAGTTGCATCTATAACATTCAATGCTGATCAGACAATATCAGGTATTGCTATAAATTTATTAGGTGCAGGTTTCTCGTTATTTACATGTAGGTTATTATTTGAAGGAGCTACTATGACTAAACCAGTAGCTACTAAATTACCTAAAGTACTTGGAGTAGATATTACAGTTTTTATAGCACTTATAATTACAGTAGTCATTTGGTTTATTTTATATAAAACTAAATGGGGATTACGTATTCGTGCAGTAGGAGAGCATCCAGCAGCAGCAGATACTCTTGGAATAAGTGTAACTGCAACTCGTTACGTGTGTGTTATGATTTCTGGAATACTTGCAGGGTTTGGTGGAGCATCTATGACACTTGCAATAATAGCACAATTTACGCCAACAGCAATTAGCGGTCAAGGCTTTATTGCATTAGCAGCAGTTATTTTTGGTAAATGGACTCCACATGGCGCATACGGAGCTTGCTTATTATTTGGATTTGCTCAAGCATTAACAGTTGTATTAGGTGGTGGAACCTTTGCTATTCCTTCGCAAATACTTGCAATGTTACCATATATTTTAACAATTGTAGTATTGATTCTTTTTGTTGGAAAATCAGTTGCACCAAAAGCTGATGGAGTTCCTTACGAAAAAGGTACTCGTTAATAGAAAGAAGAAAGATTGTTATTATCACAGGACTGCGAAAATTTCGCTGAAAGTGCTGATTGTTAATTCAAATTATAGTTATATATATGTTGTAGAATAATTCTACATCATAATTCTAGAAACATTGAAAGAATTTTAGCCGTAATTGTGAAATGTGCATTGTGAATTGTAACATATATAGTTATAAAATAAATTTAAGGAGTAATGAAATATGGATGTAGCTAAATATATAGATCATACAATATTAAAACCAGAGGCGACAGTAGAGGATGTAAAAAAGTTATGTAAGGAAGCTAAAGAATACAATTTTGCTTCAGTTTGCGTAAATGGATGTTATGCAAAATTAGTAAGTACTGAACTTATGGGGACTGATGTGAAGACATGTGTAGTTGTTGGATTTCCATTAGGTGCAATGACAAAGGAAGCTAAAGCTTTTGAAACAAATCAAGCCATTGAAAATGGAGCTACTGAAATAGATATGGTAATAAATGTTGGAGCATTAAAAGATAAAAATTATAGTTTACTTAAAGAAGATATAGAAGCAGTTGTAAATGCAGCCAAAGGAAAAGCATTAGTAAAGGTAATTATTGAAACATGTCTATTAAGTGATGAAGAAAAATTTAAAGCTTGCGAAATAGCTAAAGAAGCTAAAGCTGATTTTGTTAAAACATCAACAGGATTTTCTAGTGGTGGAGCAACTAAAGAAGATATTGCGTTAATGAGAAAAACTGTTGGGTCAGATTTAGGTGTAAAAGCATCTGGAGGAGTAAGAGATTTTAAGACGGCTATGGATATGATAAATGCAGGAGCAAGTAGAATTGGTGCTAGTGCTAGTATATCTATAGTTAGTGAAAGCAAATAAATTATTATTATAAAATAGTTTAAATATATTGATCATTAATTGAGATGATGTGGTTAAAATTATGGAGGTAAAAAATGAGTGTTCATATTAATGCACCTGAAGGTGCTATTGCAGAAAGCGTATTATTACCAGGAGACCCTTTAAGAGCAAAGTTTATAGCAGAAAACTTTTTAGAAGATGTAGTTTGCTATAATGAAGTTAGAGGTATGTATGGGTTTACAGGAACATATAAAGGTAAGAAAATTTCAGTTCAGGGAACAGGAATGGGAATACCTTCAATTTCAATATATGCAAATGAATTGATACAAAGTTATGGGGTTAAAAATCTTATAAGAGTTGGAACATGCGGTGGATATAGCGAAAAAGTTAAGGTTAGAGATCTTATAATAGCTATGTCTGCATCAACAGATTCAAATCTTAATTTAGTAAGATTTCAAGGTAGAACATTTGCGCCAACAGCAAGTTTTGAATTATTGAAACCAGCATACGATATAGCGGTTGAAAAAGGCTTTGATCCTAAGGTTGGTAGCATATATAGCTCTGATGTATTTTATGGCGATGATGATGAAGATTGGAAGAAGTGGGCTAAGTTTGGTTGCTTAGGAGTAGAGATGGAAGCAGCAGCGTTATATACAATTGCAGCTAAATTTGGAGTTAATGCATTAGCATTACTTACAGTAAGTGATCACTTTGTAACTGGAGAAGTTACAAGCGCAGAAGAAAGACAATTGACATTTACAAATATGATGGAAGTTGCTTTAGATACTATAGCAAAAATAGAGAATTAATATCAAAGAGTTAAAATAGTAATTTGAAAGAGAAGATTCTTACTTGAGGTTAGAGATAACCATATGCTAGTAATTAGTATATAATTAAAAGTAAGGATTTTCTTTTGTTATAATGCAAATTTTAAATTGTTAATACACAATATAAAGTCAAAATATATTTGTTTTTTGTCCATAATCAAACTATGATTTAGCCATCAATATAGTGCAAAAATAATGATTCATAATAATTCTAAATATAGTGCATGAATTTTAACCATTATTGTGAATTGCAACACATATATTTAAATATATATATAATTTAAAATAATACATAGATTGGAATATTGTGTGAGGAGACCTAAAGAAAATTAAAATGAAAGTAAGTGAAATGAATTTATGAATATACAAATATTTGGAACTAAGAAATGCTTTGATACTAAAAAGGCAGAAAGATTTTTTAAAGAAAGAAATATAAAATTTCAGTTTATCGATTTAAATGAAAAGCCTATGAGCAAAGGCGAATTTAATAACATAATTAAAGCGGTGAGTATTAATGAATTAATAAATACGAAGGCAAAGGAATATGTAAAATTAAACTTTAATAATATACGAAGTGCAGAGATTAAAGCAGAATTATTATTAAAAAATCAAAAAGTTATAAATACTCCTATAGTAAGAAATGGTAAAGAAGCAACAGTTGGATATAAAGCAGAAGAATGGAATAGATGGATAGAAAACAACTAAAATAATTTTTGAAGATGATGCTACTATACCAACAGTTTCTATTTAATCTCATGTATACTATAGAATTTTTTTAGAATACTAAAATTGAGATTATTTTAGAAAGGATATGAAGTAGTTATGGCAAAAGCAGGAATGAGAAGACCAGACCCAAGTGAACCACATGGAACAGAAAGTAATCATAAAACACATTATAAAAAAAATGAGGTAAAAGATGTTCCAATAGAGATACAAGGAAAAGCTAAGACTGGAAATAAGAAAGCGTCTCCCATAGAATAATGTGTGTATAAATAGAGTCATAGTAGAAGTGATGTAGTGTAAGGATGGAAGTTAAATTTCATCCTTATATTATATACATATATTTTCTCAATATTATGGAAGAACTACAATTCAAAATAAATTAAAACTTATTTTGACAAAATATAAAAGATATAGAATAATATAAATAATAAATAAATTTTTACTCGAATATTGTTTTATAAGTTTAATATAATCTTATTTATTATTGTTCTTATATATTTAATTAGGGGATTTTTTAATTTTTAGGTCATAGAGATAGATATATATTCTGTCTATACTTAGAGACATAAAATTTGTTATATGATGGGTGTGAGTATTATGGAGAAGAGTACAAAAGTAATAAGCTTTAACCAGTTAAAAGAAGGAATGGTAATAGCTAAAAATGTAGAGCAAAATGGGAGTGTATTACTTAAAAAGGATATTTCGGTAACTGAACAAATTATAGAAAAAATAAAAAAGTTATATGTTATTGGGAATGTAGAGATATATTGTGAAAATATTGCTGCAAAAAGTATTGAAGTAGAATTAAAGAAAGAGACACAATGTAAAAAGATTGAAGAAGAATTCAATGAAATTTCTTTAGCATTAAGAAAAACTTTTAGACAACTTGTCAATAACAATGAAGAAGCTCTAAACGAAGTGAGGGAATTTTCTAGAAAAATTCAAAATGAGATACAGCCAGGTAGCTTGGTTATAAAGAATATAGTTCTTTATGGAAGTGGAACAGATTCAATATATAGACATGGAGTAAATGTAGCAGCACTAAGTGCACTCATAGGAAAATGGACAGGATTAGAAAAGGCGAAGTTAAATTTATTAGTATATTCAGCAATTCTTCATGATTTTGGAAAGACAAAAATAGCAAGAGAATTACTAATGAAAGAAGTAGGATTAACACAAAATGAATTTAATACAATAAAAACCCACGCTCAGAAAGGATATATGGTAATAAAAGAACTTTCATTTTTGGACAAGGCTGTGAGCTATGGGGTACTGATGCATCATGAAAGATTAGATGGATCTGGTTACCCGCTTGGGTTAAAGGGTGAAGCTATACATCCTTTTGCAAAAATCATCGCTATAGCTGATGTATTTGATGCAATTAATTCTAATAGAGGATATAAGAAAAAAAGGCTTCCATTTGAAGCATTGCAAATAGTTAAAAACGAAAGTTTAGGAAAACTAGATTACGAATATGTAAAGATATTTTTAGAGCATGTTATAGATTATTATACAGGTGAAGAGGTATTATTAAATACTAATGAAAAATGCAAGATAATACAGATGAATGTAAATAATTTAGAAAAGCCTCTGATTTTGAAGGGCGAAGAGTTTATAGATTTAGAAAAAGAAAAGAACTTATATATTAAAGAGATATTATTATAAAATAGAAAGTTTATGTAGTTTATAACTATTACGAAAATATAATTAGAGATTAATATAATTTAACTAGAAATAAATAAATTTAAAATAAAAATGTGATAAATAGTATATAATAAGGTAGTTGTTTTAAAAAATTTCTAATAAGTAAATTTTATTTAAAATATTTACCTTATTTTTGTATGTAAATTTATAAATCAATCTATATTTTAACTTGAAATTATAATGGATTTAAAATAAGTAATTTATATTAGTAGTTAAGATAAATTTTGATTCCAAAATTTATAGGTGGGAGGGGAAGATTATGAATGAAGATAACTTAGCATTAACGGCATCTTCATACTCAAATTTTAAGGATAAGTATCTTGAAATATATATTTCACAAGATAATTATAAGGAAAAAATGATAAATATAGTTGAACCTTATCTAAAGAAGAATCTAGAAAGTGGCTATATTCTAGGAGCAAATGACTTAAAACTTTATTACGAAAAATTCATTGTAAAGAAGCCAAAAGCTAATATAGTCATTTGTCATGGATTTGGAGAATTTACTGAAAAATACAATGAACTAATTTATTATTTTATAAAGGAAAACTACTCTGTTTTTATTCTTGAACATAGAGGGCATGGTAGATCACAAAGACTTGGGATGGATAATTATCAGATTAATGTTGAAAACTTTGATTACTATGTAGAAGATTTCAAAAAGTTTATAGATGAAATTGTTATTCCAGATAGTAGGAATAAGAAGTTGTTATTATTTGCACATTCTATGGGAGGATGTATAGGTACTGTTTTTTTAGAGAAATATAATAGTTATTTTAATGCTGCAGTGTTAAGTTCACCAATGCATGAAATTAATACTGGGAAAGCACCTAAGATTTTAGCAAATATTATTTCTAAAGCAATGAGGGTTTGCGGAAAAGGAAATTCATATCTTCCAGGTCAGAAGCCATATGTTGAAAAGAAGGATTTTTACAGTAGATCGACTAGTTGTAAGGAGCGATATCAATATCTTTTGGAAAAGATTAAAAAGAATGATAATTATCATAGTGGTGGATCATCGGCTTTATGGTATATCGAAAGTTTAAAAGCAACTAAAGAACTAATCAGAAGAAAGAATATCTCAAAAATAATCGTACCAATACTATTATTTCAAGCTGAATATGATACACATGTTATCCCAAAAGCACAGAATAGGTTTGCGCATTATGCTAAAGATTGTAGGGTGGTTCATATGAAAGGTTCTAAACATGAATCGTATTTTGAAAGAGATGAAATAGCTTTTTCTTTTTTTTATAGGGTGTTGTCATTCTACGAAAATAGCATTTAATAATAATATAACGTTAAAAGAACAAATTCTATCGATTAGAGTTTGTTCTTTTATAAGCATGAGATACAATTTATCTTAGAAATTGACTAAGTATATCTTTCGTTGAAAGTTTGTTACCATTAATAATATCTGTATAATCCTTTAATCTTTCATTTTCTTCATCTGTTAAATTCTCATTAGAACGTTTTTTTTCAACTAAACTTTTAAAATCTACATAGTCCTTATCTCCAAGTTTTCCTTTGATGATAGAATCTATAAGTGAATGTAGAGTTTTCTGTTGCTCTTCTGAAAGATCCTGACCTTTATTTTTACATTTTTTTAATTCAAGCAATTCCTTTTTTTGTTCGGCAGAAAGATATTTATAATTTTCCTCTCCAAACACATTAAAACCATTAGATTTATCTTTATGAGCATAGTAAGTTGAAATCTTTAAGCCGCCAAGTGAGTAAGAAGCTGCACTCGCAATTGTTGGTTTAGGAAGAAATGTTAGGCAATTTATTGCCAATAAGAAAGTTGTTATGTATTTTATAGCTTTTGTATTCATTTTTATACCTCCGAAGATATTTAATTTCAATATCTAGTATGTGACAAAAATGATAATAATATTTATATAAATTTTCTTATTATAGAAATAAAATATATAAACTTCCAATATGTATTTCTAATTATGGAGAGTTTTTATATAATTAGGAAGGTGATAAATATAAGGGCGCCTAAAAATCAGGTTTATTATTTATAAACTAGTGGTGTAAAAAAATGGCGTCAAAGTGGTATAATGTATATAAACTAAAGGGGATGAGATTATGAATTTATGGATTAGGGAAAGTATATTTTATCAATTCTATACACTTGGATTTTGTGGTGTTTTAGAACCAGGTAAAGTATATGATAAAAAAAATAGGTTAAACAAAATTGAAAAATGGATACCTCATTTAAGAGAAATGAGAATTAATGCTGTTTATTTTTCACCAATTTTTCAGTCGAGTTATCATGGTTATGACACCAAGGATTACTACAAAGTTGATGAAAGACTTGGAACTAATTCGGATTTTAAAGAAGTATGTGAGCAGTTACACAAGAATGATATAAGAATAATCTTAGATGGGGTATTTAATCATGTAGGAAGAGAATTTTGGGCATTTAAAGATGTTCAGATAAACGGAGTAAATTCTAAGTATTGTAGCTGGTTTGCAGATTTAAATTTCAATAGCAAAAGTCCGATGGGGGATGAATTTAATTATCAAAGCTGGAATGGCTGTTATGATTTAGTCAAACTTAATTTGAAGAATGAAGAAGTTAGAAATCATTTGTTACAGGCTGTAAGTACATGGATAGATGAATTTGATATAGATGGGTTAAGGTTAGACGCAGCTGATAGCATTGATTTTGAGTTTTTTAAAGTTTTAAAGAGATTTGTAGAAGGAAAGAAGAAGGATTTTTGGCTAATGGGTGAGGTTATTCATGGAGATTATAATAAATGGGTTAATCCTGAAAGTCTCGATTCTGTGACAAATTATGAATGTTATAAGGGAATTTATTCAAGTCATAACGATAAGAACTATTTTGAAATTGCATATTCACTAAATAGATTATTTGGTTCAGGCGGAATTTATAAGAATCTATGTCTATATAACTTCGTTGATAATCATGATGTTAACAGGCTAGCAAGTACATTAAAAAAGCCAGAATATATATATAATTCATATATATTGCTTTATACAATGCCAGGTGTGCCTAGTGTATATTATGGGAGTGAATATGGTCTCAAGGGAGTTAAAGGAAATGGTACAGACTTACCTTTAAGACCAGAATTAGAATTTGGAAAAATAGATGAACAAGATGATAAGTTATTTGAATTAATTAAAAGGTTAGGTAATATTAGAATTAATAGTGAAGCATTAAGATATGGGGATTATGAACAAGTTGTTGTTAAGAATGAACAATTCATATTTTCTAGAAATACTGATAATGATAGAGTTTTTGTAATATTAAATTTATCTGATAAAGAAAGTGTTTTAGAATTTAAATTACCCTTCGAAAAAGGTATTGATTTATTAGATGAAAATGAAATAGTGATTAATGCTAATGAAACAAGCATAGTGGTCCCAGCATTTTCGGGTAAAATAATAACAGAATTAAGAAAGTAACATGGAGATAATCTGCTAGAATTTAAGAATATATGGATAGGGTAAATATTATTTACATGAAAAACATTTAATAAAACTAGTAAAAGGGGTAATAATATAATGAATTTATTAGATAATGAGTACAATAACTATGATGGGAATCTTGGTGCAGAATATTGTAAAGATGGTACAAGATTTATAGTTTGGGCACCAAATGCAAATAATGTCCGACTGGCGCTATTTGGAAAGGATGAAAAGAATTATACAAATGCACCAGAAGAAATATTAGACATGAATCGAGGAGTACAAGGAACTTGGAACATAGAGGTGAAAAGAGATCTTGAAGGTGAATTTTATAATTACTTAATAATTAATAGTGGAAATGAAAGGGAAGTTGTAGATCCATATGCAAAAGCCCTTGGGGTTAATGGAAACAGAGGAATGGTAATAGATCTTAAAAAAACAGATCCAATAAATTTTGAGGAAGATAGAAAACCAGAGCTAAGCTCCGCAACGGCAGCTGTAATATACGAGGTTCATGTAAGAGATTTTTCAATAAATGAGAATTCAGGAATAAGCTCAAATAAAAAAGGAAAGTATACCGCGTTTTGTGAGCATGGGACTACAATTCCAGGAAAATATACAAAGACAGGAATAGATTATTTAATGGAATTGGGAATAACTCATGTTCATTTACTTCCGGCATTTGATTATGAAACTGTTGACGAAAGTAAACCAGATATGCCACAATATAATTGGGGATATGATCCAAAGAATTATTTTGCGCCAGAAGGATCGTATTCAACAAATCCTTTTAATGGAGAAAAGAGAATTAGAGAATTTAAGGAAATGGTTAAAAGTATACATGAAGCTGGACTTAGAGTTGTTATGGATATGGTTTATAATCACACCTATAAAAGTCATGAATCTAATCTTAATCTGGCAGTACCAGGATATTATTATAGACAGGATCAAAATGGAAATTTTTCAAATGGATCTGGTTGTGGCAATGAATTAGCTTCAGAACGATATATGGTAAGAAAACTTATTGTTGATTCAGTAATTTATTGGGCTAAGGAATATCATATAGATGGATTTAGATTTGATTTAATGGGTTTACATGATATTGAGACTATGAAGCAAATTAGAGCTGAGTTAGATAAGATTGATACATCTATACTTATGTATGGTGAAGGTTGGACTGGAGGCTGGACTCCATTAAGTGGTGAAGAGTCATCAGTAAAGCAAAATATAGTGAAATTTGATAAAATGCAAATTGCAGCATTTAGTGATGATACTAGAGATTCAGTTAAAGGACATGTGTTTAATATAAATGAAAAAGGATATGTAAATGGTAGAACCGGGCTTGAAGAAAGTATTAAATTCTGTATTGTAGGAGCTACTGGTAAACAAGGCATTAACTATGATAAAGTCATATACTCACGCTTTGCATGGGCAAATGAGCCTTATCAATGTATAAATTACATTTCGGCTCATGATAATTATACATTATGGGATAAACTATATTTAACTAACAATGAGTCTTCTCAAGAAAAACGTAAGAATATGAACAAGTTAGCAGCGGCTATAGTTTTAACATCTCAAGGGATACCTTTCTTTCAAGCGGGAGAAGAATTTTTAAGGACTAAGAAAAATGATGATGGAAGCTTTAGTCATGATAGTTATAATGCTCCTGATAGCGTAAATAATTTAGAGTGGGATAGAGTTTTTGAATATAAAGAAATTGTAAATTACTATAAAGGTCTAATTAAATTAAGAAAGAAATATAAAGCGTTCAGAATGAATTCAAGTGAAGAAATTAGAAAGAATTTAACATTTTTAGAGTATGGAGAGGATTTTTACAAAGAAAATGTTGTAGCATATAAGATAGAAGATAACAGTGAGAAAAACTTGTGTAATACTATAGTTGTAATATTTAACCCAAATGATGAGGAAGCATTTATAGATTTAAAGGAATGTGGATGGAGTGTCCTTGTTAATAAGGAAAGAGCTGGAGTAGATGAAATTTACGCGATAGAAGGTAATAGTATAACTGTTCCTTCAAAGTGTGCACATGTATTAATTAAAAAATGATTTTGATGGAAGGTTTTTGGTGATATAAATGGGAAACGATAAGTATTTAGTATTTTTAAATGAAATTAATAAGGATAAGCCAAATGAATTTAAAAAAATAAATATAAAGGAATGTCCGTTTTGCAATAGAGAGACACTTACAGATGTTATTGATGAAGACGGGCCATTTGTATTACTAAAAAATAAGTATCCGACTATAAAAGATACTTATCAATTAGTTATTATAGAAACGTATAATTGTAATACTGATATGGGACAGTATTCTGCAGAGTATATGGAGGATTTAATAAGATTTAGTGTTAAACATTGGCTAAGAATAGAGGCAAGCGGAGAATATAAATCAGTAATATTTTATAAAAACCATGGTCCAAATTCTGGCGGAAGCTTAAAACATCCTCATATGCAGATAGTAGGTCTTGATGACATTGATTATAAATTAAATATAAAAGATGATTATTTTGAAGGAATAGAAATTCATAAAAGTGATAATTGTTTAGTTAATCTATCACATAAACCATTTAATGGATTTACTGAATTTAATATAATTATAAGTGATGATTTATATGCATTAAATGAGTTGGCATATAATCTTAGAAAGGTAGTTCATTACCTTTTAAATAATTATTTCGTGAAGTGTGATAGTTTTAATATATTTTTCTATCATATAAAAAATAAAATTTTATGTAAGGTTATGCCAAGATTCAGCAGTTCACCATTGCTTCTTGGATATGGAATCAGACAAATATCAAGTTGTGAAAATGAAATAGCTGATAAATTAAAAGCAATGTATTTTCAGTAAAAATATTAAGATATTATTCCATGCATATTATATATATAAATATAATTTATGGGCTTAATATCGAAATAATTTAATGATATTTAAAGACGAATATAACTATAAAAAGTAGCATTATAATTTTTAAATTATGATGCTACTTTTTAGGTTAAAATAAATTTTAAAGTTTACTTATATATTTAAAGTTAATTGTAAATAATTAAAGCATAGAATAAAAACTTTTGAGGTGTGATAATATGGAGAATAATGAAATTGGAATTAGTAAAAATAAAATCAATAAAAAAACAAAATCTAAACAAATTCCACTGAAGATAATTCCATTAGGTGGACTTGGTGAAATAGGAAAAAATATGACTGCCTTTGAATATGATAATGAAATAATAGTTATAGATTGTGGATTAGCATTCCCAGATGAAGACTTATATGGAATTGATATAGTAATTCCAGATGTAACATACCTGATTAAAAATAAGAATAAAGTTAAGGGGATCTTTATCACCCATGGACATGAAGATCATATTGGTGGACTACCATATGTATTAAAGCAAATTAATGTTCCTATATATGGAACTAGATTAACACTTGGATTAATAGAAGGTAAATTAAAAGAGCATACTATGCTTAGTGACTGTACATTAAATGTTGTTGAACCGGGAGAACTAATAAAATTAGAGCAAATAAAAATTGAATATATAAGGAATAACCACAGTATACCTGATAGCTGTTCTATCGCATTGCATACCCCAATAGGAGTTATTGTTCATAGCGGTGATTTTAAAGTGGATTTTACACCAATAGATGGGAAGGTTATGGATTTACAAAGGTATGCTCAGTTGGGGAAGAAAGGTGTACTTCTCTTAATGGCGGATAGTACTAATGCTCTTCATAAAGGTTACACTATGTCTGAAAAAACAGTTGGAGAAACACTAGAAAATCTTTTCAGTAGGGCTACTGGTAGGATTATAGTATCTACATTTGCATCAAATGTTCATAGGTTACAACAAATTAGTGATTGTTCAATAAAATATAACAGAAAAATAGCTTTTAGCGGTAGAAGTATGGAAAATATATCTGAAGTTGCTATGGAACTTGGATATTTACTTATTCCAGAAGATATGATAATAAGTCTAGATGAAATAAAGAATTATCCAGATGATAAGCTAACTATTGTTACAACTGGAAGTCAGGGAGAATCTATGGCAGGATTATCAAGGATAGCTGCATCAACACATAGGCATATACAAATAATAGAAGGAGATATGGTTATTATCTCGGCAAGTCCTATACCTGGTAATGAGAAGGCGGTATCTAACTTAATAAATGATTTAATAAAGAAAGGCGCCAATGTAATCTATAAATCAATAGAAGATATACATGTTTCTGGGCATGCCTGTGAACAAGAATTAAGGCTAATTCAAGCTTTATTAAAACCAAAATTTTTTATACCAGTTCATGGTGAGTATAAGCATTTAATTACTCATGCTAAAATAGCAGAAAGTATGGGAGTAGACAAATCTAAGACATTTATTTTAGAAAATGGTGATGTTTTTGAATTAACTAGAGCTACTGGAAAAGTATCAGGAAAAGTACCATTTGGAAGAGTTCTTGTAGATGGTATGGGGGTTGGAGATATAGGAAGTATGGTTCTTAGAGATAGAAAGAATCTAGCAGAGAATGGTATAATCACAGTGGTTATAGCTATAGACATAAGAAATAAAATTATAATATCCGGTCCAGACATAGTGTCAAGAGGTTTCGTATATGTAAGAAACTCTGAAGAATTAATAGACGAAGTTAGAAATATAGTTACTAACGTTGTAGAAAAATGCTTAGATAGAAACATAACTCAATGGGCAGAAATAAAGAATGGAATAAGAAGAGAAGTTGACAATTATGTTTATACAAAAATGAAGAGAAAGCCAATGATATTACCAGTAATTGTTGAATTATAATTAGCTAGCTCCGTAAAAAACAGGGATAATAAATAGTTAAAGATTATCATTGCATGTAGAAATGGCTTTTTGATTAAACAACCACCTATTTTTAGAAAAAACTAGTTTATAAATAGACTAGCTGAAAATGGTGGTTTATTTATTATTCTAAGATAAATATTTTTAACTTGACTCTTACCTAAGGGTGGAGTTTATAATAATATAAAAGAGAGTCTAATATAAAAGTTATTTCCTATAAATTACTTTTAGAGATTCTATTATATATATGTTACAAAAATGATTATTCATCATAATTCTAAAAATATTGAAAGAATTTTAGCCGTAATTGTGAAATATGCATTATGGATTGCAACATATATATTAAAATTTTGTGCTTAAATTAGAGAGGATGAATTGTATGAAAAAGATACCATTTTCACCACCAGATATAACTGAAGAAGAAATAGAAGCAGTAGGTAATGTATTAAGATCAGGTTGGATTACTTCTGGACCAAAACTTGCCGAGTTTGAGGAAGGAATACAAAATTATCTAAATGTTAATAAAGCATTAGCATTAAATAGTGCGACTGCTGCAATGGAACTAGTGCTTAAAGTATTTGATATAAAAGAGGGGGACGAAATTATTTCTACTCCATATACATATACTGCTACTTCAAGTGTTGGTATTCATAGAGGGATTAAACCTATATATGTTGATGTTAAAAAAGATACTTTTGAAATGGATATAGATAAAATTGCTGATAAGATTACAGATAAAACAAAGGTAATTATGCCAGTGGATATTGCAGGAGTACCATTTGATTATGATGCTTTAAAGAAAGTTTTAAAGGATAAAAATAGAGAAGATATAATAATACTTTGTGATTCAGCACACTCTTTTGGGGCTAAATACAAAGGGAAACCAGTTGGCTCTCAATGTGATTTTCACTCATTTTCGTTTCATGCAGTTAAAAATCTAACTACAGGAGAAGGTGGAGCTGTTACATTTAATGACAACCACTTTGGTGATCATGAGGATTTACTTAAATATATGAGATTTACTGCCATGCATGGACAATCAAAAGATGCTCTAAGTAAGCTAAAAGCAGGTGCATGGGAATATGACATTATAAATGATGGACTTAAGTGTAATTTGACAGATATAGGGGCAGCTATAGGTTTAGTTCAATTAAAAAGATATGAGAAAATGCTGGAAAAGAGAAGACAAATATTTAAGATATATAGTGATATTTTATCAAAAGAAGAATTTTCAATAATTCCATTTACAAAAGATGAGAATGGAACTGAAACATCATATCATTTATATCTTTACAGAGTTAAAGGATTTAATGAGAAAAAGAGAAATGAAGCTATTCAAAAGTTAGCAGATATAGGAATAGCAACAAACGTTCATTACAAACCGCTTCCTATGCTAACTCTATATAAAAACCTTGGATATGATATTAAAGATTATCCAAATGCTTATGCACAGTATGAAAATGAGATTACACTTCCAGTATATACTACATTATCGGTAGAAGATGCTGAATATATAGCAAAAGAAGTTATAAAAGTAGTAAAAGAATTGTTGTAATTTTTTTTATGAATATAAAACAGCCCATACAATGAGATGGGCTGTCTTATATTTTTTTGAATCTGATGCAATATTTTAATATGTTTTTTAGAAGCTAAACTATAGTCTCGGTAGTTTTATTATATGGATTATTATTAGGTTCCATATCTAATTTACTATTAGTTTTATCTGAGAGTGTAAAATAGTCTGTGTAAACTTCATTAGAATGATATAATAAATTATCAAATGAAGGGAGTACAGGCT
>NZ_JAKGTE010000024.1:0-86759 GCF_022324665.1 Clostridium sp. YIM B02500
ATGAGAATAAACATAAAGAGGGAAGATTTTAAATCATATGGAGAAATGATAATAGAAGGCTTGAAGAAATATGTAGATCATGTGAATGGATGGACTATTGAACCTAAAAATTATGAAGGAATAAAGATAAATTGCGATAAAGAAAATGGAGATGGCTGGTTATTGTTAAGATTATCGCTGCATGAGCCTGTGCTGCCATTAAATATAGAATCAGATTCTGAAAACTCCATTAATAAAATATTAGAAAGATTAATGCCATTTTTAAGAAAATATGAAGATTTGAACTTAGATAACTTTAGCAATGCATTTTTTGGAGACAGTTAAAAAAATAGAAGATTATAAATCTAAGATAAATGAGATAAAAGAAATTTAACATATGTTTTAAGTATAAACCGATTTTAAATAATACTATATTGTGTGAAACTATTAAATTGTTAATAATCATAGGACAATGAAAATATAAATTGTCTTATGATTATTTGCATTATAAAATATATATAGATTAATATAAGTTTTTTGGAATTGGAGAGCGAAATGAATTATGTGTATATTGTAGAATGTTCAGATAGAACACTTTATACAGGATGGACAAATAACTTAAGAAAAAGAATCCAAATGCATTCGGATGGATGTGGAGCAAAGTATACAAGGGGAAGAGGGCCAGTTAAATTAGTATATCATGAAGTGTTTGAAAATAGAAAAGATGCAATGAAAAGAGAATATGAAATAAAAAAGTTAACAAGAAAAGATAAGTTAATATTAATAAGTACGTATAAAGCCGAAAATAGGTATGAATGAATGAGAAGAATTTATGCAACCGTTTTTATAAAGCGGCCTATAATTGAGTAAATGGTAATAAAATATAGAAAAGCCATCAAATTTAATCAAAAACAAAGGATAATATAATTTGTAAAAGTTTTCTTTGATTGATATACTTATATCATTAAGAAGTAGATTTACTTGAGAAAAGGTTAACAAATAGGGTCTGGATAGCTTGATATGCTAAAAAGACTGCATTTTTTTAAAACTTTCGCAATCGTTTGCGAAAGAAAGTGATTAACATACATGCTTAAATAAATTTTTTGGTATGTGTTATATAAATATATGTTTGGTATTCTTGAAAATCATTTAGAATGTTAAACAAAATTTTAATGGAGGGGTATTTAAATGAAAACAAAACAAATATTATCAACAATTTTAGCTTCTACATTATTGGCAGGTACTATGGTTGGATGTGGAAGCTCATCAGGAGCAAGTTCACAAAGTTCAAGCGATGCTGGAAGTGGAAAAACAATTAAAGTATATCAATTAAAGGTTAAAATTAATGATGCACTTCAAGAACTTGCTAAGAAATATGAAAAGGAAAAAGGTGTAAAAGTCGAAGTTACTTCAGTGGGCGGTGGAGCTGATTATGGCGCATCGTTAAAGGCAGAATTTCAAAAGGGTACGGAACCAGACATATTTATGATTCAAGGAGCTGGAGATTATGAAACTTGGAAACATAAAATTGATGATTTAAGCGATCAAGGCTGGGTTAAAAATGCTGTTAAAGGAACACTAGATACAGTAACTATCGACGGAAAAGTATATGGAATGCCAGCAGCAACAGAAGGGTATGGCTTGTTATATAATAAAGATATTTTGGACAAGGCTGGTATCGATCCCAAATCTCTAGATTCCTTTGATAAATTAAAAGCAGCGTTTGAGACATTAGATAGTAAAAAAGCGGAATTAGGACTTGATAATGTTGTTTCTTATACAACAAAGGAATTCTGGGTTACTGGTAACCATACATTTAATATACCACTTGCAACTCAAGATAATCCAGCTCAATTTACAAAGGACTATCTTGCAGGCAAAGCAGATATAGTTAATAATAAGCAATTTAATGAGTGGATGAACTTAGTTGAATTACTTTGTAAATATGGTGGAGGAAAGAGTCTAGATACTATAGATTATAGTACTCAAGTTGGTAACTTTGCACTTGGAAAGACTGCATTCTTACATCAAGGTAACTGGGTTGCTGGAGATTTACAAAAGCTAGAAGATCCAAATAAGAAGTTCCATATGGGATTTGCACCACTTGCAATTAATAATGATCCAAAAATGAGTGGATCTATTCCAGTAGGTGTTCCAATGTATTGGGTAGTAAATAAAGATTCTAAAATTAATAAAGAAGCTAAAGAATTCTTAGATTGGATGGTTACAAGTCAAACAGGTCAAGAGGCATTAGTTAAGGATATGAATATGATTCCAGCATTTACAAACTTTACAGTTGAAAGTGATAATGAATTAAATAAATCAATTTCTGAATATAACAAAGAAGGAAAGACTCTTCCTTGGGCATTCACTAATCTACCAGATGGATTTAACAAGAATAGCTTAGCGCCTTTATTCTCTAAATTTATTAATACAGATATGGGGCCACAAGCGAAGAAAGATATGTTACAAGGAATTCAAGATGCTACAAAAGCTAAATAATATTAGATAAGATTTATTCATGAGGGGATTAATACCTCCTCATGAATTTTGTATAAGTATTTTAAATTATAAGATAGAGCTAACTATTATTAAGAAAGGAGTAAGTGTATGAGTAAGAAATCACGAGATATTAAAGATTTTTGGATTTTTGTTGGACCAGCTTTATTTGCTATGACAATGGTTGTAATAATTCCATTTATAATAGGTATATATTATACATTTACAAATTGGAATGGTGCTAATCCTCATTATGATTTTGTTGGAATAAAAAATTATACAGGAATCTTTAAAGATGTACAATTTATATATTCTCTAAAGATAACAGTGTTATATACAATTGCGAGTGTAATAACTATAAATATAATAGGGTTTGGACTAGCGTATATAGTAACTAGAAAATTAAAAACTAGTAGTTTCTTAAGAACCGGATTCTTTATGCCAAACTTAATAGGAGGATTAATTTTAGGTTTTATATGGCAATTTATGTTTAATTCAGTATTTACAGGAGTTGGTAAAGCATTGGGAAGTGCAACACTTTCAACATCACTTTTACAAGCTCCAACTACGGCAATGCTAGCAATGCTAATCGTTTCGACATGGCAATATGCTGGATATATAATGGTTATTTATGTGGCAGCTCTTGAAAATGTTCCGACTGACTTAATAGAAGCAGCGCATATTGATGGAGCTAATGGGTGGCATACATTTAAAAATATAACAATACCTATGGTTAGACAAGCGGTCACAATTTGTTTATTCTTAACTTTAGCAAATTCATTTAAGTTATTTGATTTAAATTTTTCACTTACACCAATGAAAACCACTGAAATGTTAGCATTAAATATTTACAATGAAGCGTTTATTGTGAACAATATGGGAATAGGACAAGCAAAAGCTATTATATTCTTTATACTAGTAACTACTATTTCTTTAACTCAAGTTTACTTTAATAAGAAAAAGGAGGTAGAGGTATAATGGAGCCAAGTAAAGTTGTTAATAACATAGAAAAAGTTAAAGTAAATAAAAAGCTAAAGACACTAGATAGTTATACTGGCAGATTAAAACTATTAGAAGTATTTTCATGGTTACTATTGATAGCATATATGACACCATTTTACTTGATGCTTATAAATTCATTTAAGACAAGAAGAGAGATTTTTTCAAACACAACTGGTCTTCCTGACACTTGGAATTTTCAGAATTATTTAGATGCTATGAAAAAAATGAGTATAATAAGTTCATTTGCAAATTCTATGATAATAACTATAGGAAGTGTGGTACTAATAATTCTTTTTTCATCAATGGCTTCATGGATGTTAGTAAGGGATCAGTCAAGAAAGAGTAAGATAATATTTTATATATTTACTTCGGGAATGATTGTTCCATTTCAAGCAGTAATGATACCGCTTGTAAAATGGATGGCAAAAATCCAGTTCGGACCATTTCAAATGCTAGGAACACACTATGGGCTTATTTTTATGTACATAGGGTTTGGGGTTAGCATGAGCATATTCTTATATCATGGTTTCATTAAAGGAGTACCAAAAGAAGTCGAAGAAGCGGCAACTATAGATGGATGCAGCAAATGGCAGACATATATGAAAATTCTATTGCCATTATTAAAGCCAATTACTGTTACAGTTGCAGTTTTAAATAGCATATGGATATGGAATGACTTTTTGCTACCATTTTTAACTATAAACGGAAAGATAAATACTATACCATTAGCTATGAACAATTTCTTCGGAGCATTTTCAAAACAATGGGAATTAGCAATGGCAGCATTAATTTTAGCAATAATTCCAATAATCATATTCTATTTCTTTGTTCAAAAGCATATCATTGCAGGTATTGTTCAAGGATCTATAAAATAGTCATTAAGAGAGCGTATATTAGCTATTGTTACTATATTCTTATTAATGTAGATTAATATGTTTCTTTGCGCAAGCGGTTGCTTTAAGCATGAAGAGAATAGAGATTAGTTATAGAAATAAATTTAAAACAAACGTTGGAAATTAGGAGGAATATATGAATAGAAGTAGTGGTATAATAATGCACATTGCTTCTCTGCCAGGAAAGTATGGAATAGGGACATTTGGTAAAGAAGCATATAAATTTGGAGATTTTCTAAAAAAGGCGGGTCAGAAGTATTGGCAGATACTGCCGCTAGGGCCTACAAGTTTTGGAGATTCACCATATCAATCTTTCTCGGCATTTGCTGGGAATCCATATTTTATAGATTTTGATATTTTAAGACAGGATGGATTTTTAGATGAGAGCGATTATTATTCAGTGAACTTTGGGGAAAGTTCAGAGGATATAGATTATGGTTTGATTTTTAAAGAAAAATTAAGGGTATTAAAAATAGCATACGAAAAATTTAAATTAAGACAAGATAAGGATTTAATTAAATTTCAAGAAGCTGAGGCCTATTGGCTTGATGATTATGCATTGTATATGTCAATAAAAAAACATTTTGATTTGAAGAGCTGGTATGAATGGGATGAAGACATTAGGTTAAGAAAACCAGAGGCAATAAATAGGTATAAAATCTTATTAGAAGATGAAATAGGATTTTGGAAGTTTTTGCAATATGAGTTCTATAAACAATGGAATAATTTAAAAGCCTATATTAATAATTTGGGAATTGAAATAATAGGAGATATGCCTATATATGTGGCAGAGGACAGTGCTGATGTATGGGGGAATCCTGAAGCATTCTTACTTAATAAAAATACACTAAAACCATTAAAAGTTGCTGGATGTCCACCGGATATATTTGCTGCCACAGGACAATTATGGGGAAATCCGATCTATGATTGGTGCTATATGGGGAAAACGGACTATAAATGGTGGGTTGATCGCATAAGACAAAGTTTGAACTTATATGATGTACTTAGAATAGATCATTTTAAAGGATTTGAATCATATTGGTCTATTCCTTATGGAGATCTAACAGCAGAAAATGGTGAATGGGTTAAAGGCCCTGGAATAAAAGTTTTCAATGCAATTAAAGATGAGCTTGGTGAAGTTAATATAATTGCAGAAGATCTAGGTACACTTACTGAACAAACAATAAAGCTTAGAAATGATACAGGGTTTCCTGGAATGAAGATATTGACATTTGGATTTGATTCAGATAGCTCAAATCCTTTTTTACCTCATAACTATGAAAAGAACTTTATAGTTTATACTGGTACACATGATAATGATACTGTAAGAGGATGGATTGAAAAAACAGCACCTGAAGAAGAAGTTCAAAGAGCAATAACGTATTTAGGTCTAAATAAAGAAGAGGGGTATAACTGGGGATTTATTAGGGGTGCTTGGAGCAGTATCGCGAATATTTCCATGGCACAAATGCAAGATTTCTTGAATTTGGGAAATGAAGCCAGAATTAATTTGCCTTCAACATTGGGGAATAATTGGCGTTGGAGAGTAAGGAAAGATGCATTGACAGATCAATTAGCAGAAAAAATTCATCAGATCACTAGAACTTATGGAAGGTGTGATAATTAGGAGGTGCTATAGCAAAAGTAAAGGATAGTGATAATTTATATGAAAGATAATCTCTACAATAATATATACTCATTAATTATGGTGGAGATTAACTACATATTTATTTGTTAATTAGATAGCGTGCCTCAATTTATGATTCCTAGTAATAGCAAGAAAGATTATTTGATTGCTGTTTAATAAAACCATATATATGGCAATTGTAACATTATTTTAAGTATGTTAATATTAAAATTATTAAAGGAAAATAGTTATAAAGCGTGACATATATAAGTTTTTACTGTCATTAAGCGATTATTCCTAAAAAGATAGTATATTAGAATGTGATTAAGATGTTTTTATGTTAGTAAACTTTATAAGTAATTTATTATTGAGAATAGGAGTAAGTTATGAAAGTTACAATAAAGGAAGTAGCAAGAGAAGCGAATGTATCTCCATCAACTGTATCGAGAGTTATATCAGATAGTTCACAGATAAGTGAAGAAACTAAGGAAAGAGTTAGAGATGCGATAAAGAGATTGAAATACAAGCCAAATGCGATAGCTAGGAGCCTGGCAAATAAGAAAAGCAGAATATTAGGTGTGGTTTTACCTAATGAAGCTCAAGACTTGATAACTAATACGTTTTTTATTCAAGCTATGAAGGGAATGAGCAAATACGCTCAAAACAAAAAGTATTATATTACATATGCATTTAGTGAGGATGAAAAAGCTGAATTGGAATATATAAATAATTTCATAACAAGTAACTTAGTTGATGGAATATGCTTATTACGTGCAAGAACTGATGATAGAAGTATTAAATATCTTAAGGAAACACAATTCCCGTTTGTAGTAATAGGAAGGCCCGAAGAATCAGAAAATTTGCTATGGGTTGATAATGACAATTTTCAGGCTACTTACAATTTAGTAAATGAACTTGTAAAGAAAGGGCATAAATCTATTGCTTTTCTAGGCGCAAAGAAGGAATGGAATGTTACAAAAGATAGATTTAAAGGATTCAAAGTTGCATGCGAAATTAACGGAATTTTAATACAGGATAAAAATTTTGCGATTATGGATGATTTTAATGAACAGGAAGGAATAGATGGAACAATTAAATTGTTAGAAATTATTACTCCTACAGCCATAATAGCAGAGGATGATGTACTAGCATTTGGTACGCTTAAGGTACTCAATGACAGAAAAATTAAAAATATAGATGTAGTGGGATTTAATAATAGTCCATTAGCGGAGCTTCAAATACCATCATTATCATCAGTTGACATTAAATCTGAAGAACTAGGGTATTATGCTACAAAAATTTTAATAGATTTTCTAGAAAATAATGATACGGCGATAAATCACTATATTATAGATACTAAGTTAGTAAAAAGAGAATCGTTTAAGTAACAAAATGTGGTATTTAAATTTAGTATGTGTTCATATGGTTGCAGGTAATTGATGAGAGTTAAAACTTTATCAGCACTTATTGGGTTTCATTAAATATTAGAAATACATTTTAAATAAAAGAATTATTTTATGAACAAATATTGTTTGGATTTAGATGGAGTATTACATATAAAATATAGAATCAAAATGTATAATATGTTAGCATTTGTATAAAGATAACTCAAAACTAAAAGGTTAGGTGTCTATATATGAATGATAAAAACTCTAGGATCAGCCATGGAGAAACATACATAAGAGATAAGAAGAAAAAAAGTAATTATTTTAAATATATAACTTTTATATTGGTAACTATATTAGTATTAACTAGTTCTTTAATCTATTTAAGGTATAGAGAAGGATTAAGCAATAAAAAAAATACAGCTAACTATAAAGTAAATGGAGAAACTGATAAGTCAATTGATGATAATTATAAAACTAATCAACTCAAAGAACCAATAAAGAAAACGATTGTTATTTCTTTTGCAGGGGACTTCACTTTAGGGACTGACACTAAATTCCCTTATGATGGTAGCCTACCAGCAGCGTTTATAGGCAGTGGAAAGAATTATTCTTATTTTATGCAAAATGTATCGAGCGTATTTAGTAAAGATGACTATACATTAGTGAATTTAGAAACTACATTTACAGATTCCAAAGATAAAGCACATAAAGATGGAGAAGTATTTTATAATTTTAAAGGACCTAAGGAATACGTTAACATTCTTACTAGTGGATCAATAGAAGGTGTTACGATAGCAAATAATCATATCTATGATTATGGAAAGCAAGGGATAAATGATACGATTAATACTTTAAAAGAAAAGAATATTGATATATGTGGTGAAGGATATAAAATCTTAAAGGATATTCAAGGAATAAAATTTGGATTTTTAGGGTATACAGGTTGGGAATATTCTAATAATTTAAAATCTAAAATAATAAGCGATATTAGTGAGTTAAGAAAGCAGGGAGCAGAAGTTGTCATTCCATACTTTCATTGGGGAGTAGAGAGAAAATATGAACCAGATGATGTTCAAAAAAGTTTAGCTAGATTTTCTATAGATAATGGAGCTGATGCAGTTATTGGTTCTCATCCACATGTAATTGAAAGTATGGAAGATTATAAGGGGAAATTTATAGCATATTCTATGGGAAACTTTTGCTTCGGAGGAAATTCCAATCCATCAGATAAAAGAACTTTCATACTTCAAATTAAAGTTAATATTGAAGATGATAAATTATCTAGTCTTGAGTATAAAGTAATTCCAGCAATGATTTCTTCAAGAAATGATAAAAATGATTATATTCCAACTTTAGCAGGTGGTGAGAATAGGACTGAAATATTAGGGAAATTAAATGAATTATCGCCGACTCTAAATGGGAATATTAACGATGAGTTTTTTAAAATTAAATAGAGTTTTTATTGTCAATAAATATAAAAGGCTGCCTTGAAATAATTACTTCGAAGCAGCCTTTATGTTAAGTGGAATTATTTATAATATGTCTTTAGCCATATTATTGTTACAGAATTGAAAGGTAAATGTAAGGTTTATCAATATAAGAATAATTAAACTTAGGTTATTATATAAGTGATATGACAGGAACTGATTTATATTAAGGTTTTATTTAAGGAAAAATTAATGTTTTGTTAAGGGTTATGTTAAAGCATTAATGATATACTGATGAATATTAGATTGATAAAGTTACATAAATTCAATATAATGGAATTTTGCAAGGGTAGTGTAAGAATTAATGGTGCTTAATGAGTAACTTATATATGACAATGTTAGTTAATTACTATTACATTGATAAAAAGGCTGTTAAGAATAGGGGGAAGTTTTAAAAATGCCGAAATTAGATATGAAAAAGTTAAAACCTAAGGGCATAAGTCTTAAGGGGATGAAACTAAAAAAGAAGCCAAGCAAAAAAGTAATATTAATATGTACAATATTTATAATAGTCGGAGCTATTATAATAGGAAAGTTTGTTATGCCTAAGTCAGCTCCACAAGTAAAGTGTACAGTTCTTTCTAAGGGGAAGATTGTAAATAGTGTTAATGTTTTGGGAGAAATAAAAAGTAAAGAATCGACTAACATATACAGTACCTTAAACAATCCAGTTCAAGAGATAAAAGTAAAAGAGGGAGATAAGGTTGAAGCAGGAGATGTTCTAGCGGTACTAGATTCAAATGGATTAGAAAAAGATATTGAACAGGCTACAGCTACAGCAGATGCAACTGAAGCTAATGCTAAGACACAGCTTGATTCAGCTCAAAAGGAATATAATGATGAATTGAATTTATATAATAACAATTCAAATGCAGATATTAAAAATGCAGAAGAAACACTAAGTTTAGCACAAATTACTCTTGATGATAAAGCGAAAATATATGATAAGAGTAAAGCCTTATTTAACGCTCAAGCAATTTCTGAGAGCGACTTAAATAAGATAAAGATAGATTATGACACTGCTAAATCAGATTATGAGAAGGCAAAAACAGCTCTTGAAAATGCTAAGGTTAAAGTTGACCAAGCTCTTAATAAGGCTAAAAGTGACTATGAAACAGCACAAACAAACTATAATAATAAAAGCCAGAGAATTGCGATTGAGAAGCAAAAACAGCAGCTAGATGATTGCACTATTAAGGCTACAAGTGATGGGATAGTTACAAATGTAAATGCTGTTGTTGGAAATTCAGGAAATGGAGTTTTATTTCAGATCGAAAATTTAGATAATATAGAAATAACTGTGCCAATTAAGGAAGTCGACATAGCTAATGTTAAAGTAGGACAGAGAGCAGAAATAAAAACAGATGCAACAGGGGATGAAACCTTTGCAGGAGAAGTGGAAAGTGTTAGTCCAGCTGCTAAAAAGGGAGGGGGATCTGTACCTCAAGCACAATCTGAAAATTCACAAAGTCAGTCTCAAGGAGCAAGCTCAGATGCAGGTTTTGAGGCAAAAATTAAAGTGGATGATACAAATGAGAATATGAAGGTAGGAATGAGTGCAAGGATAAATATTATTACAAATGAAAAATCTGATATTTATACAGTTGCATCTAATAGCATAGTTGAAAGTGGAGATACGAAAAGTATATATGTTGCAGAAAAAAGTAGTGAAAAACCAAATGAATATATAATTAAAGAGTTACCAGTAGATACAGGACTTGAATCTGATTTCAGTGTAGAAATATCAGGTGAAGGAATATCAGATGGAATTATCATAATTGATGACCCTTCAACTCATAAAGTTGGAGAAAAAATTCGAATAAGTGGAAGGTGAGTTTTTTGAATGATAATATAATAGAAATGAGAAACATCGTAAAAAGCTTTTATATTGGAACTCCCAATCAATTAGATATTCTCAAAAATATAGATATAACAATAAAAGAGGGCGAATTTGTATCAATAGTTGGCGCGTCAGGATCGGGAAAAAGTACTTTAATGAATATTATAGGAGCACTTGATAGGCCAACGTCCGGAACATATATTTTAAGTGGAACAAATGTTGGTGAAAAAACAGATAATGGATTATCAGAAGTTAGAAATAAAAAAATAGGATTTGTATTTCAAACTTATAACTTAATACCGAGGAGTTCAGCTTTGAAAAATGTTGAGTTACCAATGCTTTATTATGGAATGGGAAAGCAGGAGAGAAAAGAACGAGCAGAAAAGCTTCTCGAACTTGTTGGAATGGAAGATAGAATGAAGCATCTTCCAAATGAGCTATCAGGTGGACAGAAACAGAGAGTGGCAATTGCACGTGCACTTGCAAATGATCCAAGTATAATACTTGCTGATGAACCAACAGGAGCACTTGATTCATCAACTGGTAGGCTAGTTATGGATTTATTTCACAAGGTACATGAAATGGAGAAGAAGACAATTGTTTTTATAACTCATAATTATGAACTTGCAGGAGAAACAGAGAGAATCATAACATTGAAGGATGGGAAAATAGTATCAGAAGAACATAACGACAAATATACTAGAAGGTTTCAAAATGGTGAAAAGTTATGTTTATAAAAGAGAATATAGCACTTGCGATAGCAGGTATAAAATCAAGCAAAATGCGTTCGTTATTAACTATGCTCGGAATTATAATAGGAATATCATCTGTTATAGGGATTGTTTCGATTGGAAGTGCAATTACATCCACCGTATCATCTCAAATGGATAAAATGGGTGCAAATAATATAGATATTGGTATAGCGGTAAAAAAAGAAGACGGAACTGCTAGTGGGAATGGGACTAGTAAACAGCCAGAAGATAGTGATCTTATAACAATGGAACAGATAAATTCATTTAATGAAGTATTTAAAGATAAAATTAATAGTATAAGTGTACAGGAACAATTAGGACAAGGAAAAGTAAAAGACGGATATTCTTATGCAAATGTAAGCACCACAGGAGTAAATGAAGGATACAAACAGGTTAAAAACTTGAAACTAATTAGTGGAAGATTTATCACCGATAGGGATGTTAAAGCAAATTCTAAAGTCGCTATAGTTTCTGATAAGCTTGTTAATAATATCTTTAAGGGAAGAACTGATCCGTTAGGTAAAGAAATTAAAGTCTATGCAAATGATGATATTCAGACATATGTTATAGCAGGTGTATATCAATATGAAAATTCATCATTATTTGGAATGGGTGAAGGTTCTACATCAGAAAAGGACAGAAGAACTTCTTTATATATCCCTATAACAACTGAAAAAGCACTACAAAAAAATAAAAACTTTGAGTATTTTACTGTAGTCCCTAAAATGGGGATAGACAAAGGGAAATTAGTTAGCGATATGCAAAAGTATGGGAATAAGATGTACAAGAATAATAAGAATTGGACATTAATGGTTCAGAATAATGAAGCTGATGCGGCAGAAATAACATCAGTGCTTGGTATGATATCTATGGGGATATCTGTAATTGCAGCTATAGCATTACTTGTAGGAGGAATAGGAGTAATGAATATAATGCTCGTATCTGTTACAGAGAGAACAAGAGAGATAGGAACAAGAAAGGCTCTCGGTGCTAAAAGTAGTCACATAAAGATGCAATTTATAATTGAATCAGTTATAATATGCACCATTGGTGGAACAATTGGTATAATACTTGGAATTGGGATGGGAATAATTGCATGTATAGTATTAAAATCACCAATATCGATATCTATTCCAACAATTTTAATAAGTTTTACTTTTTCAATGGCGATTGGTGTGTTCTTTGGATATTATCCAGCTAAAAAAGCGGCTAGCCTTGATCCGATTGAAGCCTTAAGATATGAGTAAGCAGTATGAAAAAGTAGTAGATAAAAAATAAAACACATATATCCTAAAGAAGTTTAATTCATCGAAGTTCACCTTAAACTAGTGAATAGTAAAAATTATATATTCTATAAAGAATGAATTGTATTATTTAAAATGTATATGCAAAATATGATTAGTGTTATGAAGGTTAAATTTGTAAAGATAGATATTTTATTAAGAATTAAAATATCTATCTGTTTTTTTATTTAGAAGAAGTCTTAAGGTAGGAATGAAACTTTCATAATTTAATTACATAGAAAGTCGATATTTTTACTAATAATTGTTGACAAGTTTCTGTAACTATGTATAATTAGTATTAACAAAAAAATATCTGGATAAGTTAATCTTATTAAGAGCGGTGGAGGGACTGGCCCTTTGAAGCCCGGCAACCTGAAAGATTTTATATATAAATTTTTTCGTTGGTGCTAAATCCTGCAAGAGAATATCTTGAAAAATGAGAGGAATTAAGTTTCGGTAGAACTTATAATATGACTACAAAGTCACTTCTTGTTTTTGAAGTGGCTTTTTTTATTAATATTATCTCTGGTATTAGCAATAAGTAATGCATTAAGCAAGACAAATTTAAGGAGGCAAAATAATGACTTTAAAAAAATCTTTTGAAACAATTGCAGTCAGTGGAGTATCAGGTGGAGATAAAGAAACAGGTGCTATAAGTTTTCCAATATATCAGTCTGCCACATTTAAACATCATGGCCTTAATAATAGCACAGGATATGATTATGCAAGAGCTCAAAATCCAACTAGAGAAGAAGCTGAAAAAACATTAGCTGTTTTAGAAGGCGGAAAATCAGCGATAGGGTTTTCTTCAGGAGTTGCAGCAATTACAGCCTGTATACATTTATTTAAGTCTGGAGATCATATAATCTTATCTGATGATTTATATGGTGGGACATATAGATTGTTTGATGATATTTTTAGGGATTTTGGATTAGAGGCTACCTTTGTTGATACTACAATTACTAAAAATATATTGAATTCTATAAAAGAAAATACAAAGGCAATACTTATAGAAACTCCATCTAACCCTATGATGAAAGTAACAGATATAAAAGCAGTTGCAGAAATAACAAAAGCAAATAATTTACTGTTAATTGTGGATAATACTTTCTTAACTCCGTACTATCAAAGACCACTAGAACTAGGAGCAGATTTAGTAGTTCACAGTGGAACAAAGTTTTTAGGTGGGCATCATGATTTACTTGCAGGGTTCATAGTGGCAAATGATGAAGAAATATTAGAAAAATTAAGAAGAATTCACATGTCAACAGGAGCGACCTTATCTCCCTTTGATTCATGGTTAATTTTAAGGGGTATAAAGACTTTACATATAAGGTTGGAAAGGTCACAAGAGAATACAATTAAGATAGCTAAGTTTTTAGAAGGTAATCCTAAAGTAGAAAAGGTGTATTACGTGGGTCTAGAAGGTTTTGAAGGCTATGAATTAAATAAGAAACAATCGACAGGTTTTGGGGCAACATTATCGTTTAGAGTAAAAGAAAAAGAATTAGTTGCCAAGATTTTAGAAAGAGTTAAAGTAATAAGATTTGCAGAGAGCTTAGGGGGAGTGGAGACACTAATAACATATCCATTTACTCAAACACATTCAGAGATACCGGAAGAAATTAAGCAAAGACTTGGAGTAGATGAGTATCTACTTAGGCTATCAGTAGGAATAGAAAATGTAGAAGATTTGTTAAATGATCTAGAAAGTGCTATAGGAAAATAGAATTTATAATAAAAAATAGAATGGGGCGTTAAATATGAATTTTGGAACTAAATTAATACATGCAAGTGGGGATATAGATCCTACAACAGGGTCAGTAAGCACTCCAATATATCAGACATCAACATTTCACCAATTTGATATAGAGAATTTCGGGAAATATGACTATGCAAGATCGGGTAATCCAACTAGAGATGTAGTAGAGAAATTAATTGCAGAACTTGAAGGTGGTGAGTGCGGATTTGCATTTGCATCAGGAATGGCAGCTATTTGCTCAGTATTATCGATATTCTCTGCAGGAGATCATATTATAATATGTGGAGATGTATATGGGGGAACATATAGAGCTACTACAAAATTATTCTCAAGATTCAATATAGAATTCACTTTTGTAGATGCATCAAATATTGAAGAGATAGAAAAAGCATTTAAAGAAAATACTAAAGGGCTTTATTTAGAGACACCTTCAAATCCTCTGCTAAAAGTTATAGATTTAAGAACAGCTAGCAAATTAGCTAAAGAAAATGGGGCAATAACTATAGTGGATAATACATTTATGTCACCATACCTGCAAAGACCTATTGAGCTAGGAGCGGATATTGTTGTTCACAGTGCAACTAAGTTTCTTGGAGGACATAGCGATGTTATAGCAGGTCTTGTTGTAACTAAAACAAAGGAATTAGGAGATAGAGTTTATCAAATACAAAATACTTTTGGGGCAGTACTTGGACCACAAGACTCGTGGCTTTTGGTTAGAGGTATCAAAACATTAAAAGTTAGACTAGATGCACTTCAAAAAAGTGCTCAAAAGCTAGCAGAATGGCTTGAATCAAGAGAAGAAGTTGAAAAGGTATATTATCTTGGATTACCTTCTATGGAGGGAAGAGAACTACATTTAGAACAAGCCGATGGAGCAGGTGCTGTATTATCATTTAAATTCAAAACATTTGAAAGAACAAAAATATTTTTAAATAATGTAAAGAATGTAGCGGTAGCTGTTAGCTTGGGTAGTGTTGAAACTATAGTTTCATATCCAGCTAAGATGAGTCATGCTTCAATTCCAAAAGAAGAAAGAGAAGAGCTTGGAATAACAGATACATTGATAAGAGTATCCGTAGGGTTAGAAGATATAGATGATTTAATAGAGTCATTTAGAGAAGCAATGGAGAAATAAAAAATTACAGAGATAAGTTATATATAAAAGTTGATGAAAAAGGGTGATTTATATAATCATCCTTTTTTAATGCTTCTGATTAGAGGAATAATTCGATTAAATTTGGTGAAATGAAAGAAATAGAATTAATCGAGATATTATAATTTAAAAAATATCCTTTATGTAAGCAAGTGATTAGGTAAGTGTTATTTTAATTTTTTTAATATATTTATAAGGTTTATTATGGAATCATCTAACGTAATTACTTCATCATCAGAAAGAGAAGAAATTTTTTCAGCGAAAGAGCTACAGATGGCATTACGAAGAGAATTCAGTAAATCATAAGCTTTTGGTGTTAGTTCAACTCTAAGAATCCTTCTATCATTAGGATCTGGATATCTATTAACTAATTCATAATTAATAAGGTTGTCTATAATTGGAGTCATATTAGATTTTGATATACCTATATTATCTGCTATTTGAGAAATAGGAGATGAATTACTGTGAAAAAGATAGAATATAACTCTGGCGTGTGAAGGAGGAATAGAAAAATCAGAGCAGCATTGTTTATTATTTTCATGTAATGATTGAAAAATTTTAGATATATCTTGTACTTTGAATATATTACTTTGAATAATCCATAAAAAGTTAATTAAGGAATCTGCAACTTTAAATAAATTTTCTTTTTCCATATTAAAACAAATCCTTCCTGAGGTGGTATATTAGTAAATTATAAACTATTGATAAATTGAAGACAATAGATAAGGATTATTGTAATATTTAATATACTTAATAGGTTAAAAACACTTACTAAGTATATTTTTTTGTTTTGTAAAGATAATAAAAGTATGCTTTCTTTTCGATCATTTTAGGCTATAACCATGTATTTTCAACAGTTTAACATTAACTTTAAATTTGTCATTGAAAACGTAACTCAAATTTGAAGTTGTTTAAATTGAAAAGGTATTCTTCATAGTTTAAGATAGTAAATGAAAGAACTAATAATAAATTATATAAATAAAAATAGATGGAGGTTTTATTATGGAAACTAACAAATCGTCTCTTAAAGGAAGCGTGCAAAGATTAGGTAGTTTTTTAAGCGGTATGGTATTACCTAACATTGGTGCATTTATTGCTTGGGGTTTAATTACAGCTTTATTCATTCCAACAGGATGGATTCCAAATGAATATTTCGGTAAAATGGTAGGCCCTATGTTAAGTTACTTATTACCATTACTTATTGGATATACAGGTGGTAAGATGGTATATGGTCAAAGAGGAGCAGTAGTTGGTGCAATAGCAACAACAGGAGTTGTAATTGGTGCTTCTATCCCAATGTTCTTAGGAGCAATGATCATGGGACCATTCGGTGGATTTGTAATTAAAAAAGTTGACCAATTCCTAGAAGGAAAAGTTCCAACAGGTTTTGAAATGCTTGTTAATAACTTCTCATCTGGAATTTTTGGAGGAATCGTAGCACTTATAGGTTATACTTGTATTGAACCAGTAGTTACAGCTTTTTCAAACACATTAGGAAGTTTAGCTACTATAGTTACAAATATGGGACTTTTACCTCTAATAGATATATTCATTGAACCAGCTAAAGTATTATTCTTGAATAATGCAATTAATCATGGAATATTATCTCCACTTGGAATACAACAAGCACAAGAAGTTGGTAAGTCAATATTCTTCTTACTTGAAGCAAATCCAGGTCCAGGTCTTGGTATACTTTTAGCTTACACTTTCTATGGTAAAGGAAATGCAAAACAATCAGCTCCAGGAGCTATAATAATTCACTTCCTTGGAGGAATACATGAAATATATTTCCCTTACATTTTAATGAAACCAGCATTAATATTAGCAGCAATAGCTGGTGGAATATGTGCAGATTTAACTTTTGTATTAACTCATGCTGGACTTGCAGCACCAGCTTCACCAGGTAGTATATTTGCAGTACTTGCTATGACACCAAAAGGTAGTTATGCATCTGTTTTAGCAGGAGTTGCTGTAGGTGCAATCGTATCGTTCCTAGTTGGTTCAATAATTCTTAAGGCATCAAAAGACAATGGAGATGAAGAAAGCCTTGATGAAGCTCAAGCTAAGATGAAAGATATGAAAGCAGAAAGTAAAGGCGCAAAAGCTTCAGAAACTGCAGTTAATGTATCAAAAGCTGATGTTAAATTAATAGTTTTTGCTTGTGACGCAGGTATGGGATCTTCTGCAATGGGAGAATCTATTCTTAAAAAAGCATTAAAAGATGCTGGAATTACTGATGTTGGAGTTAAGCATTCATCAGTTGATAGCATTCCACAAGAAGCAGATGTTGTATTCACTCAAGAAAACTTAGTTGAAAGAGCAAGAAAATCAGCTAGAACTGCTAATATAATTACAGTTAAAAACTTCTTAGATCGTTCTAAGTATGATGAGTTTATTAACACATTAAAATAATAAAATACTATTAACTAGAGTAGATTTTAGTAATATAACTTACAGGCATTGGTAAACGGACTGATTTACCAATGCCATTTTTTAATTTGATAAATATTAGAGATGAGAGTGGATGAAGTCAAACTTTAAATTTGTCATTAGAAATGTATCACAGTTTTGAACTTGTTTGAATTGAAAGGATGTTTCATATAGAGTAATATATATATTGAAAGAAGCAATAATTTATAGTAATTAAATAGGAGGTTTTATTATATAAAACTTTATTTAGACAAAGTGACTTCCAGCTTGAACTTTGGATAAACTGGTAGATCTGATGATAACGTTTATGATACAACGGGTTATTAACTTTAAATTAGCAGTTTTATTTAAGATGTGTGTATTGGATCTTCTTTAATAGGAAAATCTATTTTTAAAAGAATTTAAGAAATTCAAAATCTAATGACATCTGAAGATTCTACTTCAAGTTAAAATTAATTGTTATAGATATGATCAGTCTATCAATATATACAAAATAATAGATAAATCAGGTGAGATATTATGAATAATTTAACGCCTAGACAACAATTCATATTAAGTACAGTATTAAATGAAGGAACTTTTAATATAAAACGGCTTCATAAAGATCTTGACATAAGTGAGAGAACTATTTTAAGAGAACTTTCTTCTATTAATAAAAGATTAAAGAAGAATAGTATAACTATATTTAATGACGAAAATATGAATTTAAGTATTTCAGGTAATAAAGAAAATATAGAGGAGATAAAGAAATCATTAGATATGGTTCCGATTCCTTGGCTATTAAGTAAAGAACAGAGACAAATAGTTATCATATGTGAACTATTAGTTAGTAATGAGCCACTAAAAGCTTCGTACTTTTGTCATAAGTTCAATGTTGTAATGGGGAGTATAAGCCTTGATATAGACAACATTGAAGAAAGGCTAATATCTAAGAATTTATGTGTGATTAGAAAGCGTAGCTATGGGATAAGTATTCAAGGATCAGAGTGGAACAAGAGAAATGCATTAGTGGAGTTATTCTTTGATTTTAAACCTTTTGAAGATTTAATAGCTTTTCTTTATGATGAAAAAGTTGATCCGATAGTTAAAACTTTGTTTAACATTGTTTTTGGGAATGAAGCTATCCAATTAGTAAAGGATATATTAAAAGATATAGATTTTGACTATCTTAAAGGAAATGATGTCAAATACTTTAGTTTATTTATCCAAGTATTGCTATCTATAAAAAAGACAAAAAATGGAGAAATTATATATTTACCTCAAGAGATTAAAAATAGTATATTATCTTTAGAGGAATATAGAAAAATACAATATTTAGGTAACCTATTACAAAAGAATAATATAGATATATGTGAAGATGAACTTGTTTACCTATGTTTATATTTAAGTGATTACAAGTACTTTTTTAACAACAAGCATCTTATAGAATCAGATATTAACTATGAGAACATTGCTAAAGAAGTTACAGAGGAAATATCAAAAAAGATATATGTTGATATTACTAAGGATGAGCAGCTAATAAGGGATTTGACTCAACATTTTAAACAAACATTTTATATGTTGAATTTAGGATTAAAAGTTATAAATCCTTTGATTAATGAAATAAAGGAACATTATTCAGAGTTATATAAAATTATAAAAAATACTTGCAGATTAATATTCTCTAGGTACAATTTTAAGATTCCTCCAGAAGAGGTTGGATATATAACAATGCATATTGCTGTTGCAGTACAAAAGCAACAGGCGATGTCAAAGAATATAAAAGCACTTGTTTTATGTCCAAGTGGCATAGGTACTGCAAGAATACTTTGTAGTAAAGTAAAGTCGATATTTAATGAAATCAATGTTATTGATGTAGTATCCTTACATGACATTAATAGTATAATTGATAAAAATAAATATGATTTGATCCTATCCACTGTTCCTGTAAACTTGAAAACAAAACATAACCTGATTGTTGTTTCTCACTTTATGACTGAAGTGGATATAGAGAATATAAGTAATTTTATTTCTAACTTTAAAGCTAGTAATAATGAAAGAGAACTAGAATTATTTGCTCAAACAAAAGATAATACAGTGACAAATCACGAATATGAATTAGCCAATACGATGGTTAAGAATTTTCAGCTAAAAAAATCAGATAGTGATTCATTTATTAATCTAATAAATTATATAGTAGATGATATTCACAAGATTGATATTGGAACAGATAAAGAAGTAATAAGGGATCTTATATTTAAGAGAGAGGAAAATGGAAATGTTGTAATTCCGGGAACTCATGTAGCCCTTATACACACAAGAAGTGATACAATAACTGCTCCATTTGTAGGAGTGTATAGAATAAATAAACCTTTATCTATGAAGAGTATAGGATTTTCCACAGAAGATGTAGATACCTTTATAGTAATGTTTGCAAGAAATACTGAAAGTAATTATATACTTAAGATTCTTGGAAAAATAAGTGTTTCATTAATAGAAAAGAAAGAATTTGTTGAAATGCTAAGACTAAGTAACACTATAGATATTAGAGATTATTTAATTAATATTATAAATAACGAGGAGGAAGACTAATGGAAAAAGGAATTTTAGTAAAAGAAGGAATAGTATTAAATGTTGCGTCAGAATCTAAGGACAAGGCGATAGAAAGAGTTGGTAAACTTTTAATTAATGGGGGATACGTTAAAGACAATTATATAGAGGGAATGAAAGCTAGAGAAGAAGAAGTTACAACTTACATGGGAAATGGTGTTGCTATTCCTCATGGTATGAATGAATACAAGAAAGAAATACTTGAAACAGGAATAGTTATAGCTCAATATCCTAATGGTGTAGATTTTGGTGAAGGCAATACTGCTTATATAGTAATAGGAATAGCAGGAAAAGGCGATGAACATATGGAGATATTATCAAAGATAGCTTTAACTATTCAATATGAAGAAAATGTTGAAAGACTTAGAAAAGCAAAGACACCAGAAGAAATAATGGAGATTATAGAAGAAGGAGAAATGTAATATGAAAGCAATTCAATTCGGTGCAGGAAACATAGGAAGAGGATTCATAGGTGCATTACTTTCAAAAGCAGGATATCACGTAGTATTTGCTGATGTAAATAAAGAAGTAATTGATAAAATCAATGAAGATAAAAAATACACAATACATGTAATGGATGTAAATTGTGAAGAAATAGTAGTTGAAAACATAAGCGGAGTTATTTCTATAAACGATGAAATTTTAGATGAAATAAAAGAAGCTGAAATTATAACAACAGCAGTAGGTCTTGTTGTATTACCAAGAATAGCTCCAACAATAGCTAAAGGAATACAACTTAGAAAAGAAGCAGGAATCAAAACACCATTAAATATAATTGCATGTGAAAATGCAATAAAAGCAAGTTCTCAATTAAAAGCAGAAGTTGAAAAATGCCTAAGCGAAGAAGAAAAAGCTTATTTAGAAGAATTTGTTGGATTCCCAGATTGCTCTGTAGATAGAATTGTTCCACCAGTTAAGAGTGAAAATATTCTAGATGTAGTAGTTGAAAAATTCTATGAATGGAATGTTGAAGAAAAAGCATTCAAAGGAAGTATTCCAGCAATTGAGGGAATGAATTTAGCAGATAATTTAATGGCTTATATAGAAAGAAAGCTATTCACATTAAATACTGGTCATGCAATTACAGCATATATAGGAAATTTAAAAGGTTATGGAACAATAGATGAAAGTATAGCTGATGAAAAAATATATAATGTTGTTAAGAAAGCAATGACAGAAAGTGGAATGGGCTTAGTAGAAAAGCATAAATTTGATAAAGAAGCTCACTTCAAATATATAGATAAGATTATTGGAAGATTCAAAAATCCTTACTTAAAAGATGATGTATCAAGAGTTGGAAGAGAGCCACTTAGAAAATTAAGTGATAGTGATAGATTAATAAAACCATTAATGACTGCTAGAGGATTTGACTTAAGCGTTGACAATTTATTACTAGGAGTAGGTGCAGCATTACACTACAATAATCAAGAAGATACACAAAGTGTAAAACTACAAGAATTAATAAAAGAAAAGGGCGTAAAAGGAGCTATAGCAGAAGTTGCTAATATCGATGATAATGACTTATTAGAAAAGATAGAAAAGGCATATAATGACGTTTTAGCAATATAGAAAGCTCATTTAAGGTGGATAATTATCCACCTTAAATATTTTATTAATAATTTTTAGTGATTTAACATATTAATAATTAATTATCTGAAGATGATTTTGTAACCAAAAAGTAATAATAAAATATATATATAAATATAGACAATTGAAAATAATATGATAAAATAGTCAAAGAGGCATAAATAAAGAAAACAGAGGTGATGAATGGAGAAGAAAGAAATTCTTAAAATCAATAAAAAGCGCCAGGACTAAGTGGAATTTAGTTGAAAGTGAATTTTTACAGGGTTGGTTTTTATAAAAGGAATTTAGTTAATAGTAAGCTTTGATATAAGTTACGCGAATAGCTAATGAAATCTTTTTAAAGGAAACTCGACTCACGTTCGTTCGCTGAGTAAATTCAACTATCCAAATCGAAGATTTGGAGTTTCATTTACGTCGACGAGGTTGGGGAGTATCGAAACTTCGGCGGGTGCCCCACGGTATCGCACTACCGTAAACGACTGGTAAAACTGTGAAGTGATTCACAGGACAAATTCAGTCTGGTGTTAAAACCTTTGTTTTAATTTTAATTTCTAGGATTACTATGCCCTTTTATAATTGTGCTAGGAATGAAGTTAAAAGAAGAATTAAAATTAAATATTATATGAAAAAAGAGAGGAAGATAAATATGTGCGGAATAGTTGGATATTTTGGAAGTAAATCAGCAAAATCTTTTTTAGTAGATGGATTATCAAAGTTGGAGTATAGAGGTTATGATTCAGCAGGTATTGCAGTTGTTAATGATGGTAAGGTAAGCATCGAAAAGCATAAAGGTCGTCTTACTAACTTAACTGATAATTTAGGACAAGGCAAAGCTGAAGGAACACTTGGTATCGGTCATACTAGATGGGCAACTCATGGAGAACCATCAGATATTAATTCACATCCACACCAAAGTTCAAAGGGAGATATTACTGTAGTTCATAACGGAATTATAGAAAACTATCTAGAACTTAGACAATGGCTTAAAGGAGAAGGATACGAATTTGTATCTCAAACAGATACTGAAGTAATACCAAATTTGATTCACTACTATTATGAAGGAGATCTTTTTAAAGCAGTAGTTAAAGCTACTGAAAGACTAGAAGGAAGTTATGCATTAGGTGTAGTAACTGGAGCAGAACCAGACAAGCTAATTGCAGTAAGAAAAGATAGTCCACTAATTGTTGGTTTAGGACAAGATGAAACATTTATTGCTTCAGATATTCCAGCGATAATAAGCTATACAAGAGATATCTATCTTTTAGAAGATAGAGAATTTGTTGTTATAGGCAAAGATGGCGCTAAAATTTTAAGCGCTGATGGAAGTGAAATAAAGAAAGATGTTTTCAAAGTAACTTGGAATGAAGATGCTGCTGAAAAAGGTGGATATGATTCATTCATGTTAAAGGAAATCAACGAACAACCAAAAGCTATTAGAGATACAATGGCATCAAGATTATCAATGAGCCATGATATCACTTTTGGAGACTTTAAGTTATCAAAAGAGGATCTTAATAATATAGATAGAATATTTATAGTAGCTTGTGGAACTGCATATAATGCAGGACTTATGGGAAGAGTAGCAATTGAAAAATTAGCAAGAATTCCAGTTGAAGTTGATATAGCATCAGAATTTAGATATAAAGACCCATTAGTAACTAATAAATCCCTTGTAATAACATTAAGCCAATCAGGAGAAACTGCTGATACATTAGCGGTTCTTAGAGATTGTAAGAAAGCTGGAGCTAAAACTTTAGCTATAACAAATGTTGTGGGAAGTACAATTTCTAGAGAAGCTGACGACGTACTATATACAATGGCAGGGCCAGAAATAGCAGTAGCTTCTACTAAAGCATATACAACACAAGTTGTTGTTATGTATATGATGGCAATGTATTTCAGTGAATTAAAGGGATTAATGACTAAGGAATTAGAAAAAGAATTAAAAGAAGCATTATTATTAGTACCTGAAAAAGTTCAAGTAATTTTAGATAAAGCAAGTGAAGTAGAAGAAATTGCAAATCTTTTAACTGATGAAACAGATGTATTCTATTTAGGTAGAGGTGCTGACTATGCATTATCTATAGAAGCATCATTAAAGCTTAAAGAAATTTCATATATCCATTCAGAAGCATATGCTGGTGGAGAATTAAAACATGGAACAATTGCTTTAATTGAAGAAGGAACTAAAGTAATAGCATTATTAACTCAAAAATCATTAAGAGAAAAAATGGTAAGTAATATAGTTGAAGTTAAAGCTAGAGGAGCAGAAGTAATTGCAATTGCTTACGAAAATGATGTATTAGATGAATCAATTTTCGATAAAGTAATTAGAATTCCAGAACTTCTTAACTTAGTTTCACCAATAGTTGCTGTAGTTGCATTACAACTTTTAGCTTACTATACAGCTAGAAATAAAGGTTGTGATATAGACAAGCCAAGAAACTTAGCTAAATCAGTAACAGTAGAATAATTGATAATTTAAAAATGTGGTAATTGTAGATTTATAACAAAGTTTGATCATTTAATAAAGTTGTATTAAAAGTAATAATAATGGTAATGCTTAACACTAATTTTAGTATTACCATTTAAATTAATTATATAAGGAAATTCATAAAAGACTAGACATTTTAAGTAAAATTAATGTCTAGCCTTTTGTTTATTTGGAGGTAAAGTTAGTGGCAAAAAGGAAAAGATCAAAAGATATTGAGAAATTAATTAGGGAAGGTTACTGAAATAATAGTATGTATATTATTATAGAAATATGATAATATATATTAAATATAAATAATAATTAAGTATTCTAAACTAAATAGAAAAGCTATATGGTCTATGCAGTGTAACTCTATGATATAAATTCAATCTAATTAAAATAGTGAAATTTTGCTATACTACTACTTACTATATAAGAAAAGGTGTTAAATGAAATTATTTACATAAGGGGTGTAATGTGGTAATATACTGTTTATAAATATTTTTTATAAACAGTATATAGTGGGGATGATGGACTATGATTAACAATAAAATAATTTATATGTCAGATACTGTACATGGAACTATACAAATTAGTGAAATAGAAAAAAGAATTATTTCAACACCCATTTTTAACAGATTACATAATATATCACAAAATTCAACTGCATATTTGACTTTTTCTACTAATAGAACTAAAAGGTTTGAGCATTCCATTGGTACAATGTATTTAGCAAGTAAAATGTTTTTTTCAAGTATCGCAAATGCAGAAAAGGATATATTAGCAAAGTTTTTTCATCAATTACATAATGAAATGGATACACTTATTGATAGAATTTTAGAAGAGCGTTTGTATAAGCATGAAATCGGAAATAGAAATTTGAAGAAAATTACATTAAAAGATTATAATAATTTTATAATACCGAATAATATGAAAAACATATTGATTCCATGTAATATAATACAAGAAAATGAATTTTTATATCTTGTAGTGATGCAGTCAGTTAGATTAAGTGCATTATTACATGATGTTGGACATCCGCCATTTAGTCATATAGCAGAATATGCGCTCAAATCTGTGTGGATTAAAATTAATGATAAAAAAGTTGATGATAGAAATGAAAATGAAATTAGATATTATAATATTTTAGAAAAGTATTTTGAAAATAATGGAGAATTACATGAACAAATAGGAAATAGTCTTACAGAAAGAGTTCTAGAAACGTTAATGGAGGCTATGCCTAAAAATAAACAAGATGACAAGGATGTTCTATCCAATCAGATGTTTTTAATAATGGTCAAGGAAGTAACAAGTTCTATTTTAAATGAAAAAAGTTTGATTTTTAAAAATATACATAAATTAATTGATGGATCACTTGACTGTGATAGATTAGATTATGTTACAAGAGATGTCTTAAATTCAGGATTTAATAAAGGGATAATTGAATATGAAAGATTAATATCATCAATGAAATTAATTGAAAATGCCAATGGAGATTTTATTTTTTCACCTCACATGAAAGTACTCAACAATGTTGAAGATTTTTTTGAGAGAAGATGGGATTTATATAAGCAAATAATCTTTCATCATAGAGTAATAAAAACAGATTATTTATTAAATAATTGTATACAAGAATTGATATGCCGATATTTAGAGAATAATCAAGGACCATCTGAAATGAAAAATAATATATTGCCATATGATATATCTGGATTGTGGTTAGCCGTACAAGGAGATCCATGTGATGATGTATTTTTTAATCAACTAATACAATGGGATGATAGTTGGTTAATGGTAGTATTAAAAAAAGAGTTTTTATCTATAGATGAAAAGGATGAAAATTTAAAAATATTGAGAAGTAAATTAAAAGAATTATTAGCAAATGAAAAATATTATTATTCGGTGATAAAAAAGCCAGATGATTTTATTAATATAGAAAATGAAGTAATTAATTTGTTACAAGCAAATAAAGGTGAAATAGAAAAAGAGATTAAAGAAATGGAACAAAGTAAATCAATTTCAAATTCGAGTGACTCTAATAAGTCAATAGTAATAGATCCATTTCTTAATGATTTGAAAAAAATGATAAGTTGTATTGACCATGCTGATTTTAGTCGTAAAGGCTTTATTCTACCAAAAATAAAAAATTTGATTTTTAGTAATTATTTATCTGAGGAAGAATTCGATAATATAGTAAGGAGTTCTGTAGAACAAGCAGTAAGTGAATATGGTGATATTGAACATGGAATAGTAGAATTCAAAAATATAAAATTAGGAGTGCAGGAAGGATTATCTTTATATTCTTCTGATGGAAGCCTTAAACCATTTAAGAAAGTATCTAATATAGCGCCTTTGCTGATGTTTAGAAAAGAATTCTTACCTCCGTTCTATATATATATTTCTAAAATTGATACAGATATATCTATTAATTATGATAAGTTTAAAAAGGTAATTGGCGAAAATATAGCAAATTCAGTATATAAAAAATTGAAAGAATTATTTTTGGAATATAAATAATTTAAATATAATATAATAAATAGGGGTGTCGAAAATGTGCACAAAGAATATAACAATTAGTTCAAAGAATATGAATTTCATTATTACGAATACTATTTTATCTATGCAGGATTTCTTTACATTTGATCAGGTCATAGACAGATTAAGAGAATATTCTATAGATAATGAAAAAGTTATAAAAAAGTCTATTGCACGATTAAGAGATAATGATTATTTAGAAGAAGATGGCTCATACTATAGAGTATTGGATAGCAGAGAATCTAATAGATGGGGAATATTTTAGAGATTGGGATTATTAGTTAAAAATATAATTGATTGTAATTAAATTCTATTATAGAAACTAATATAAGTTAAAGCAGAAAGGATAGTATTTTGATCAAACTTTGTTCAAAATACTATTCTTTTATTTTATGGAAAATAGGAGTTGTAAGCATTACGTTGATTAAAGTTCATTATAGACTTAATAGTACAATCCTAATAAAAGTCTTAATTATGTAAAAATAAAATAGCTTTGGTTAAACTTTATTATAAACCTACACTGGAAGTGTTAAGGTAACGGAATATAAATGGACAGCATATAAAGAATCCAATATTGTTAATAATGGAAAGTTAAGGCTATTTATTAGGGTGAAAGTTAGTTGATTCAACAACTCCACTAGATTCAGATACCAATATAGATATATGGTTTTTAAACGATAGCAATTTAAGTAAAGTATAGGCACAGGAAAGTACATCTTATCCGATAAAACTGTAATCAATGTTGATGATTCCGTGAAATTTACTGGAGATAATAAATCAGCATATATTGTTATAGCTGGAGAGGTTGCAAATTCAAATTTTACATCAAAATCTAGTGGATTGGTAAAATCAGAAAGTGAAAATAAATGGTATTATGTTGATAATACAGAAACTAAAACTGGAAGGACAACAGTAAATGGAAGGAGTTATTACTTAGATAATAATGGAGTTATGCTCCATGATGCGTATGTTGATGGTTATTATCTAGATTCAGATGGAGGTACTCACAATTTTGAAGAGTACATCTTGATATTTTAATTAAAAATATATAAAATATTAATAGAAGCTTAGCTTCACTTCATATAGCTAAAAGCTATAACAGTGCATTATATTTTTAATGCTTCATAGCCACTCAAAATCTTTGATTTTGTGACAACAGTTAAATAATTGTGAAATTAAAAATAACGTTTATTTAATTGGAAAATAAAAATAAGATTTTGGGAGGTGGAGATTATGAAATATGGATTTAATTTAGGATATTTTTTATTTACCCTATTACTTTTAGTATTTGGGACATGTTTTATTATAAATATTATTAAATAAAATTTACGATAAAAGAGATTTTTTTAACGAGAAGCTCTCTTTTATTTTTGTTTATAGAAAATTTAGATGTTAAATATTCTGTTATTTTTTATTATGATATTATTAGTAATACATATAGTGAAATATGTTATAATTTGTTAAATAAGATTATACGCAAATGAGAGGGGAATAGAAAGAACATGGACTTGTTTATAATAGGAAATGGATTTGATAGTGGGCATAGATTAAAAACGGCATATGGCAATTTTAGAGATTTTTTAGAGGAGACGGACAGTGCTTTTTTAAGGGATCTTGAATCATTATATGGTTTATCGGAAGATTGTAATCCCGAATATGCAAAAGATTATTTGTGGGCACAGTTCGAAAAACAATTACCTGAAATTGAAGAAGACTTTTTTGTTGAAAATGCAGCTTCTTTATATTTAGGTCTTGAAGAAGAATCAGGATTTGGAGAAACACTTGATAGTTATTATGGAAATAGTTTTAATTTTATTGAAAAGCTCAATGACTATGTATTAGAATGGGTTGAGCAAATTGATATAAATACAGATAAAAAGACGGATAAGATAGTAGAAAATACATTTGATTTATTTCTGACATTCAATTATACATTAGTGCTAGAAGAGGTTTATGGTATCAGAAATCAAAATATACTACATATCCATGGAACGGTTGATGGTTCTAATTACTTTCCTATTATGGGACATGGAGACACAAATAAACTTGATGAAACTAAAAAGAATGTGATAGAGAGTGAAAGAGAGTTTGATGAAAAGAGAAATAGTATATACAAGGCTATAGAGAATTACTATAAAAATACGTTTAAAAATGTTGAAGAGATTATGGCGAAGAATCAAGATTTCTTTAAGAGGATGAATGCAGTCAGATACGTATATGTTGTAGGTCATTCATTTGGTGACGTTGACATGCCTTATTTTGAAGCTGTTAAGAATAATACAAAAGAAAATGTTATCTGGAATGTTTATTATTTTAAAGATTGTGAACATGATATTTTTAAGAAGAAAGTTTTATCGCTTGGAGTTAAAGAAGAAAATCTTTATATGATAAGAACATATGAATTTTATAATATTTAGGGAGTAGAATTAATGAGTTATAAAGAATTTGAAGATTTACAATTTGAAGAAAGACTAGATCTTTCTCCATACTTAATTCATTTAACTAGAAATACTAAAAAAGTTGATAATTATTCTGCTTTAAATAATCTAGTGAGTATATTGCAACTTGGATGCATTTGGGGAAGTGTAAATGAAGGATATATAAAAGGGTGTAATAAAGCCAGCTGTTTTATGGATGCACCTTTTCCATCGTTAAAATAATTTTAAAATCATCTAACACATGCTTATAAATGGCTTAACTTAATTAAATTAAGATACTTTTTGATCAAACTTTATTATAAAAATAAGTATAAGCCCAAATAAAGAGAATGATATTTTGATCAAACTTTATTACAAACCTACATATATTGAGCATGAAGAACTCAGGTCTAATCCTGAATCTTCATGCTTCTTTTATTTTTGCAATTAATTATAGTAAAAAATATCTAGTGGGATCAAGATTGAAGATGTTTCGTATAAGGGAAGGGGGATAGGAATAAAAGTAGTAAGAGCAGTAGACAAAATTAATCTTTATTCAGCATTCCTACATATCCATTTTTAAAATAAGATCTAAATAAATAAGCCATTTTCTCTGAATCAGGAGTGCATTTTGACTTTAACCACCAACCCCAATAGTACCGATTAAAGCTTTAATGGTAAATAGGAACTAGATTTATATAAAAGTGAATAATTGATTAAATATGTTGATGATATTTTTTACGTATTTGATTAGGAGTTGGAGGATTGCATCCACTACTGTGGAAATGAGGCTGATATGTTTAATGAGTTATCTTTAAGATCATTTAAAGATGGGGAAAATTTGGTTTAATAAAATACATTTTAGAAGTTTAACTTTTGTGTCTAAGATATTCACATAACACCATCATGCAGGAAGAGAATTTGCCATATAGTCAGCTGTCATAATAATGTGATTGCTAGCTGTAGTGGAAAAAAGGTGGTTTTCATATCAAAACCACCTTTTTGGATGTTATTTTTAAATTAGAAACAGTTTACTGCATTAATCTAGATTATAGATAGAAGATCTAGATGGTGGCTTTATTGCTAGTATTTTTACTAACATAAAGATTGCGCGATGCGCCTAGACCGGCAAATAAGCATAATCCGGCAGCACCGATTAAGATAATAAGTGGCAACGTCCAGTTGTTAACCGCATCATGCAGAAAACCAAAAAGCATCGGCCCGAAAGCAGCGAGTAAGTAGCCTCCTGATTGAGCCATACCGGATAGTCTTGCTGCCTCGTCTGCATTTCTTGTACGAGAGCTGAAAAATATAAGAGCTAAGCAAAAAGTAAGAGCTCCGCCAATACCTAATATAATCATCCATAGTGCTGTAAGCTCTGTTTCTCCGAGGAATATTCCCAAAAGCCCTACCAAAACACATAGGGAAGCAGTGATAACTAATGGACGTTGATTAGCCTTACGCCCAGCAAGTACAGAACCAACAAACGATGTAGGAAGAGATACCAGTTGGTAAAGGGAGAGCATCCATCCTGCTTTGCTTGAATCCATACCTTGATGCACTAAAATAGCTGGTAACCACGCAATCATGCAATAGAGTAGCATAGACTGTAATCCCATATATACTGTCACTTGCCATGCTAAAGGAGATTTCCAGAGATTAATCTTATTAATACTAGTACTATTTGCCTTAACGATCTCCATTTCATCTTTTTTTTCGTGGACGTCTTTGGCTTTTGTTCTAATGCCACTATGAACCGTTCTTTGAACAATAGATAGTCTTTGTTTTCTTCGTATAATTTGAGGTATCCAGAGGACAATGGATAAGAAACTAAGTGAAGCCCAAATGCTTAAGGCTACTCCCCATCCTACTCCTGATTCTGAAGCAACGGGGACACTGATACCGGATGCTATAGCGCCAAAAAGGCCCATAGAAGCAGTATAGATACCCGTCATTACACCGATCCGCTCAGGAAATTCATGTTTTATTAAGCTGGGAATCAGCACATTACCTACAGAAATGGATAATCCAATGATTACTGTACCAAGAAACAGTCCTAAATCTCCAAACAACGAACGTAATATAATTCCCAAAGTCAGGAAAATAAGTGACCAAAAAAGCACTAACTTAGTGCCAAATTTTCGCGCCAAATTTGGAGCGAAAGGTGAAAATCCTGCAAAAGCGAATAACGGAAGTGTTGTAATCATACCCGCTAATGTATTTGAAATATGTAAGCTTCTACGAATTTCATCGATCAACGGGCCAACTGCTGTTAAAGGTGCACGCAAATTCGCTGCAGTAAATGTAATTCCAATTATCAGTATTATTTGTATGGATCTTCTTGAATGTGGATGTGGGTTTTGTGTGTGTTCATTACGTAATTGATTCATTTATATAGTTTCTCCTTAAAATTATCATATGTTTATACTTGATTTAAATATTTTTTTAGAGCAAAAGTAGCTTCATCACTGATAATATGCTCAATTTTGCAGGCATCTTTACTTGCTGTTTGCTCATTAACATTGCAATAGGCAATTAAGAATTGTTTTATTAGCTGAAACTTAGCTATAATTATTTGGCCTTGTTTACGTCCTTCATCAGTGAGATGTATTTTTCCACCTAAGGGCTTAACAACTAATCCGGCCTCTTGCAAGATAGCCACAGTATTATTAATACTTGGCTTTGAAAATCCTAAATAAGCAGCAAGGTCAATCGAACGTACCGATTGTGTTTTTTCAGATAACTTATATATGGCTTTTAAATATTCTTCTTTTGAAGGACTAAGTTTTTTCTGCGAATAACGCCTATTTTGATACATCACTGATCCTCCTTGCATTAATTAGATTAAAGCGTATTGGTGGCATACACTTTGGTATAATTCCTCATTTGTCTTATTTTTTTAGAGCCCATCAAATTTATTGTTTTCCAATTTGCTATTGGAAAGATTCGTTGGTGTAAATATCGGACATTCATATGGATAAGAACCAAAGAGAACGCATGAGGATAAAGAAGTATAGATAGCCCATAAACTCATTTCAGCAGTCCATAAACCTCTTTCATCAGCATCAAGTGTTTTAGTTTTATGCTTTCTCTTACTTACTTTACTATTATCAAAACTCAGAAATGACTTTAATAATTTTTTCTTTTTCATACTATTTCCTCCTAACTTAATTGTGATGAAAAAGCGTATAGCATACATACACATGTATAAAGTTTTAATTGAAAAACTTAATTTTGCTTATTATGAATGAGAAAAATTTCAATTCACGTTTGGAGGCATTTTGTGGTTCATATCCAACTATATTTGACACAATAGAATGGTAGTTCACATAGTTAATATGAGTTTCTTGCTTTGATTATAGATAAATGGTGTATGGTTGCCATATGCCTGGGGATAATTGTTTATATATTCACTTACATATTTTACTATTATCAGAAGTCATATCTGACCTCTGATAATTTTCTCTTTTTGATATTAGCATTTTCTAGCTTAAATTATAATGAAAATTAACATAGCAGCTATACACTTGCGTAAAGTATTTATTCATCAAAGTTTTCATTAAAAGATTTAACTTTGTTTATCATAGACGATAAAAAGTTTGACAAAAATTCTAATTCATATTCGGAAGCATTTTCTAGCTCATCTTCAAACATACTGTTTAAAATAGAATGATAGTACATATGGTTACTATGAGCTTTTTTACCTTTTTCACTCAGGCTCAGCGAATATCTAGATAAATTAAGATTATCAATTTCCTTTACAACCAGAGCCTTTCTCTCTAGCTTTTTGAGGATTTCGGAAACAGACCCTTTTGTTACTCCTAGAATATCTGCTAATCCACCAACATGAATACCAGGATGTTCAGCAATGGCCTTTATTATATGAATTTCAGAGTGAAAAATCGGCACATCAGTTCCGAAATAGCGCGTCTTTTTATCAAGATCGATTAAGGAAAATGCTAAATCAAGAGAATCATATGCAATTTTATGTTTGTTATTTATATATCTATCCATGTCAATAGTATATGGCTGCCATACACTTTTGTCAAGTGACTGTTGAATTAATATTTCTTATATCGTAACAAAATGATATATAGTAGGCTAAAGGATAAAAAAGCCACTTTTGCAAAAAAGGCAAAAATGTGGCTGTGACATCATTTCTATAAATATTAAGCATGCATAAGTTCGTGTAAGTAAATTTCATGCATGCTTATATTTATATATTAATAGAAATTTAATATAAGTTTATATATCAGCAATTACTCTGCAAGAAATTCCAGAAAAACCACTCATGTTTGGAGGAAAAGTATATACCGTAAAAGATTTTTATGGAGAAACTGAGGCAAAAGAATGCATTGAAACTATATCTAATTTGCTAAATGAAGTGAGAGGAAATATAAGTTTCTCAGAGGAAGTAGCTAACAGAGGAGATGAAGTGAATAGTTTTATTGAAACTTTTGAAGAACTTTTAGCTCATACAAAATTTATAGAAAATATATCTTCTGAGATAAATAATGTTGCATCTAGAACTAATTTGCTGGCACTTAATGCATCAATAGAAGCTGCAAGAGCAGGTGATGCTGGAAGAGGATTTTCGGTAGTGGCAGATGAAGTTAAAAAGCTTTCTATTGGCACAAAAGAATTGGTTTTAAGTATGAATGATATACTGAAAAAGATGTATTGTTTAACTGAGGATGCAAATGATGAAATAGATATTATAGTTAGTAAATTTAATGAATTGAAAAAAATAACATATTAATCAGTGTATAAAAAAAGTATTCTGATAGGACTTTATTCCAAACCTACATATAGAGCATGAAGAAATCAGGTCTAATTCTGAATCTTCATGCTTCTTTCACTTTTGCAATCAATTATAGGAAGCATAATATGGAGATGATAAGTTATAGATTTTAAAAAGGTTCCATCAGATTGAAAGAATCTGAATTAAAATTAAAAATTAAACAATATTATATGTGGTAAAATATTTAAACTTATGTTGGAAAATTGGATATTATTTTAATTTTACGGAGATAGTTGCTGATTATTAGCATAAAACGGTTGTTTTTTAGAATAAAAAGAATATTTTCGAGAATTTAAATTCAATACTTTGAAATTTACATTTTATGTAGAAATCTGTACGTTTAGAGAAAATGCTATTTAATTAATTACAATATTGTGAGAATATGTAATTGTAAATAATCTACAATTAAAGGGGGAGAATAACCATGAAAAAAAACTTAATAGCTAAAATCACTCTAGGAGCTTTACTATGCGCTAGCATTATACCAGCAGCAGCTAGCTCACACTACAAAACTTTGAAATTAAATAGCTCAAATGCAATACTTCAACCACATCAACAAGCAACAGATATGGGATATCGTGTAAAAAATCATGATGATAAAGAGGTAGCAATTTTAGCAAAGAGCATGCAAAACACAACAAAAGTTGATATGCGTGCGTTAGATGCTAATAAAAATGTTGTTTTAGATTGGAAAAAGATTGATACTTATGCATATTGGCAAAACTGGAGCATTGATCCTGTTGATGGGACAGTAATCCAAAAAGGATCTTCAATAGATATGCAACTTCGTGACCATTATGATCATAAGAATACTAGTTATATTACTGATGGAGAACTAGACTATCAATAAACAATTTAATTGTGAAAAGAGAGCTTAAAAGCTCTCTTTTCACAATCAAATGGGAGGAAAAAAATGAAGAATGAATTAAAAATGGAGTTTAGCAAATGTTTAAATAGTAAGAAGTTTAAATATTGTTTTTCTATTTTATTTGGGTTAACAATTTTATCATATGCAATGTTATTTAAACAAACATTTCAGCGCAATTCATTACAATTGGGAAAGACGACAGATTACAGTATGATAATTAGCTCTAGTGATATAAGAACTATATTTTTAACATTTGTATTAATTGCTCCGTTAATATGTACCTTAATGTATAGTGATTCTTTTATAGAGCAGAGAGAGAATAACATGTATTCAATTTTTTTTATGAGAGCAGGTAAGAAAAAATATATATTAGCCAAAGCAATTACAATATGTACAGTTACATTTGTTTCTATATTTTTTATACTTGGATTTAATGAGATATTAACATGGATATCAATACCTGATGTAGGTATCAATAATGGACAACCTGCATATTTAATAATTCAAAATAATAAATCAGAGTATTTTTTACAAGATATTTATGATAGATTTCCGCACTTATATAATTTTATTATTATTATTATTACCGCATTATTTTGTTCAATATCCTCATTAATAGCATTTAATTTATCAATGATATTTAAAATAAATAAAATAATAATGGTTATTATAACATTTTTAATAGTTAATGGGACTGAAATGTTTTTGCCTGATGATTATCAAATGCAAATGTATATTCAAACTTGGCCAGCTGAGTTCAAAAAATTTTTAATTGTATTATCTATTTGGCTGCTACTAACAGCGATTACCTTTGTAATAGGAATAAAGAAAGAAATTATTTAGTTATAAAAAGAAAGGAAAGCATATAGTTTATGAGCACATATTTAAAGAAAGCGTTATTAGATATTAAATCAATCTTTTTATTTCTATTTATATTTGCAATTTTAATATATAATTTTTCAATAGGTACAACTGCGAATTATAGTAATTTCGATATTTATGATATCGGAGTAGGCTTTTTCAGCAGAATAGGAGCAATCATGTTAGCATACTTACTATTGCTGAGTATACTTATAGATTATTATGATAAAGATTATATAATAATTAGATTTCAAACTATAGAGAAATGGAGATCGTCCATAATAAAGAACCAAATATTCCTAGCAATAATTTTTACACTTATATTGAATGTAATACCAGTAATATATATAGTCTTAAATTCATCTGTTATAAAATATGACAATTGGAAGATGTATCTAGCAATTAATACAACAACTCAAGCTGCTGCATTTATGTCAGTAGGCTTTTTTGCTACATTAGTGTATTTCAAAACATTGAATTTAAAGTTTGCTATAACAATTCCTTTCATAGTATATTCGATATTAAACTTAATTGATAACTTTCTATTGAATCAATATCTTAATATTTCTGCAAGCTTTTCAATACCTTGTGGCTCTAATGATTTTATTATTTATGAAGTATGTAGGAAAACATTAATTATAGCATTGATTTTTTATATTATATCTACATCAATTAAGAAAAAAAGAGATATGTTTAATTTTGAAGGTTAGTAGGAGGAGTTATGAGTTACATTGAATTAAAGAATGTTAGTAAAGTAGTAAAAGATTCTAAAATTTTAGATAGCATAAGTTTATCTTTAGAAAAAGGAAAAATTTATGGATTCCTAGGAAGTAATGGATCAGGGAAGACTATGTTATTTAGAACTATCTCAGGATTAATTAGACCAACAAGTGGAGAGGTCTTAATTAATGACAAAGTGATTGGAAAAGAAATTGATTTTCCTGAATCATGTGGTATAACTATTGAGAATACAGGGTTTTGGAATGATCAAACTGGATTTGATAATTTGAAGAATATAGCAAGTATAAAGAATATAGTGGACGATAGAGCTATAATGGAGTCAATGGAAAGAATAGGGTTAAATCCCCAAGATAAAAGAAAATTTAGAAAATATTCATTAGGAATGAAACAAAAATTAGCTTTAGTACAAGCATTTATGGAATCTCAAGATCTTATTATATTAGATGAACCTACTAATTCTCTAGATGAAGAGTCGGCAATCAGAGTGAGAAATATATTAAGAGAAGAAAGGAGCAGAGGAGCAACTATTTTAATAGCTAGTCATATTAGTGAGGACATTGATAGGCTAGCTGATAAGAAGTTTAAAGTTGATCTTGGTAGAGTATATGAAATTTAAATCAGAAAAAAATTTATTTTATCTTATTGTATTTCTAATAATATGTATGGGCATAATATCATCATTAATATTGAGATCATCTATCATCAATTATGATTATAATAAATTTCTCTCAGAAAAGAATCAATATTCATATTATCCGTATAAAGATTTAAGATATTCAGGTGGTGTATTCACAGATATAAGCGATGAAAATAATATTGATATGAGTAATTTTTCAGATTATATAGTAGAAGGAGTTGCAACAGGTAAACATGAAATTTTAGATAGTGCGGTTTTAACTCAGATTAAGATCACCAAAGTTATCAAGGGGAATATTAATAAAGAAAGTATTTATATTTATGAACCTGTATCTATAGAAATAGGTGAAAATCATTCCAAACGTCTTGAATCTATGTTAGGTTACAATTTAATTAAAAATGATGAAGAGTATGTTTTCTGTATAAACGATTTTTCTAATATTGCAGATCACGTTTACACAGATAAAGAGAAAAATTCATATACATATAAGAATCCATTTTTAGGTAAGTTCTCTATAAAGAATGATAGCTCAGATTTCAGAATAGCAGAGGAAAATGAATTCGATAATAATATCAACTATAGTGAGTATACAAGTTATGAACAAATATTTTCATCTAAAAAAAGTATGGATACTTATTTCAAATGTAAGGAACAACTTATGCAGATAATAAATTAATAATTCCAATATAATAGGTATAAATATTAATTATATAAATTTTAAATTTGATCCTATAGGATAGATAATTTTATAAAAGTTTATCCTATAGGCTATTTTTTTGAGGACTAATCATAAATTATTTTTATAGAAATTTATGAACCTAAAATTCACATGATAAATATACAAAATATAATAGAAATATACAATCGGTTTGAATGTAAATTGATATAATAAGGCTAAATCGAAGATATTACTCATGGGTATAAAAATAAATAATTTATTTAAGGTGGGAAATTATATGTTAGAAAAAAATTTAAACGAAATCTTAAAGAAAAGGTTTAATAAGATAGTGAGAGAAGCGAGTAATGAAGAAATCTATTTAGCATTATTAGAATTAACAAAGGGAACAATCAAGAAAAAGAGTGTTAATAGAGGGAAGAGAAAATTATATTATATTTCTGCTGAATTTTTAATTGGCAAATTACTATCGAATAACTTAATTAATTTGGGTCTTTATGAAGATGTTAAAGATGCTTTGACTAAGAATGGTAAGGAGTTAGCTGAAATTGAAGAAATTGAATTAGAACCTTCGCTAGGAAATGGTGGACTTGGAAGATTAGCAGCTTGCTTCATAGACTCTATTGCAACTTTAGGATTTAATGGAGATGGTGTAGGACTAAACTATCACTTTGGATTATTTAAACAAGTTTTTGAAGATCATAAGCAAAAAGCTGTTAAGAATCCATGGATAACAAGTGAAAGTTGGTTAAATAAATCTGATATTAAGTTTGAAGTTCCATTTGCAGGATTCACAGTCATTTCAACTCTTTATGATATAGATGTAACTGGCTATGATCAAGAAGTATCAAATAAACTTCGTCTATTTGATGTAGATACAATAGATGAAACTTTAGTTAAAGAAGGAATTGATTTTGACAAAGAAGATATTAAGAAGAACTTAACATTATTCTTATATCCTGATGATAGTGATGAGGCTGGACGCTTATTAAGAATATATCAACAATATTTCATGGTTAGTAATGCTGCACAATTAATATTACTTGAAGCAGATGAAAATGGGTATGATCTTCATAAATTACATGAACATGTTGTTGTTCAAATCAATGATACGCATCCATCTATGGTTATTCCTGAATTGATAAGGCTGCTTGGAGAAAGAGGTATACCTATGTCAGAAGCCATTGAAATAGTATCTAAGACTTGTGCTTATACAAACCATACAATATTAGCAGAAGCTTTGGAAAAGTGGCCTATAGCTTATTTGCAAAAGGTTGTTCCACACTTATTACCAATTATTAGAGAATTGGACAATCAGGTTAAACTTAAATTTAAAGATGAAAAAGTAGCTATTATAGATAAAGATATGAGAGTGCACATGGCTCATATGGATATTCACTATGGATATAGTGTAAATGGTGTTGCTGCTCTCCATACTGATATCTTAAAAGAAGAAGAGTTAAAGCCATTCTATGATATATATCCAGAAAAATTCAATAATAAAACTAATGGCATAACCTTCAGAAGATGGTTAATTCATTGTAATAACAAACTTGTCAGCTATATTTCAGAACTTATCGGAGATGGATATAAGAAAGATGCTGCTAAGCTAGAAGAATTAGCTAAGTTCATAAATGATAAAATAGTGTTAAGTAAGATTGGAGAAATTAAAAAAGAAAATAAGATTGCATTAAAGGAATATTTAAAAGAAACACAAGGAGTAGAAATTGATGAAAATTCTATCTTCGATATTCAAATTAAAAGACTTCATGAGTACAAGAGACAACAAATGAATGTACTTTATATTATTTATAAGTATCTGGATATAAAGAAGGGGAATAGGCCAACTACACCTATAACAATGATATTCGGAGCTAAGGCTGCACCAGCTTATGTAATTGCACAAGATATAATTCATACTATTCTTTGTCTACAAGAAATAATTAATAATGATCCAGAAGTTAATAAATATCTAACAGTTATTATGGTTGAAAACTATAATGTGACTAAGGCTTCTAAGTTAATACCTGCTTGTGATGTTTCTGAACAAATCTCGCTTGCATCTAAGGAAGCATCAGGTACTGGTAACATGAAGTTTATGCTAAATGGTGCATTAACTCTAGGAACTGAAGATGGAGCTAATGTTGAAATTCACGAATTAGTTGGAGCTGAAAATATCTATATATTTGGTGAATCTTCTGAAAAAGTTATCGAGCATTATAAGAATGCAGATTATGTTTCTAATGAATTCTATAAAAAGCCAGAAATAAAAGAATTGGTTGACTTTATCATAAGTGATGAAATGATAAAAGTTGGGGATGAAGAAAATCTTACAAGACTTCATAAAGAATTAGTTAATAAGGATTGGTTCATGACTTTACTTGATGTTGAGGATTATATAAACACAAAAGATATGGTATTTAAAGATTATGAAGATAGAGAAGCTTGGAACAAAAAAGTGTTAATGAATATTAGCAAAGCGGGATTTTTCTCTTCAGATCGTACAATTGCTCAATACAATGAAGATATTTGGAAGCTATAATTTATAAATAGAATAATAATTTAGTTTAAGTGGTATCGATCCCGGTTAGCAGCAAATTTAACTGATAAGAAAGACTAAAAATTTGAGAGTTCAAGTTTTTAGTCTTCTTTTTATTAAAGTAAAAGTTTGTTTATTATCCAAAATTATTGTTCCTATATTCAGAAGGTGAAACACCAGTAAATGATTTAAATACTTTATGGAAATGGCTTTGATCATGAAAACCTAAGGTTAAGCCTATTTCTAAAATGCTACTAGTTGTAGTTACAAGCAATACTTTAGCCCTATCAATTCTTATTTTTTTTGCATATTTCATAATAGTCATGCCCATATGTTTCTTAAAGCAATCTGATATATAGCCTTCAGATAGATTTAATTCTCCAGATAATTTTTTTAATGAGATTTGGCTTTCAATATTAAGATGTAAGTGCTTCAGAATTCTATTTATGACAAAGTTATCTTTCACTTCAACGTCATTTATAAGGAGATTAATGTATGTATCTATCATTTGTATTTCAATAGTTTGTAAATCGTCCATAGTATTGAGGGTAGGGATTAAAGTATAGAATTTGTTGTATATTGGATGAAGATATCTCGTTAAAATGCCATTTTCAACTATTTCTCTAGTATACATAGCATTCCAAATAAGCAAATCGTTTTTCTTATCCTGTATAGATATCTCATCGGAAATTTCATCTAAATGCTTTTTTTTAACTATTTCTAAGATTTGTGGTTTTGCTCTAAGTTTTATTAAGAATGATATGTCATTATTAAAAATACTCATATCTGATATGAATGAATTATCCAAGGTAATTTCCTCCACACACTCTACTATTATAAATGTATATTAAATATATACATATTATATTAAATATGTACAAGTACAATCAAGTATTAGTAAGTAAGGTAGATGTAATTAATGAAGATTCATATGGTAAAAATAGTATAATTTTCGACTCGATTTTATGCTAAAAGTTAATAATATTATAGTATATATGTAAAGAAATTGAACTATCAGTGCGATAATAAAAAGAATATGTAAATTGTTATTGTAAAAATTAAAAGGGAAAATAATGCAAATAGATAACAGATTTGATTAAGTTAAATTGTTATTTGTTCAATTTTATGAAAAGGGGTAATAGTAATGAAAACGAAAAAGTTTAGGGTTAACACTATTCGCAGCAAACTAGTTATTAGCTTAATAGGAATTTGTGTGATTCCCCTAATAATATTAGGTTATGGTGCCAATATACAGGCTAAATCCATCCTTAATGAAAAGCTGAAATTAACAAGCCAGCAAACGCTTTTAGAAGTGAATGATGGAATTAGCAGCTATTTTGATGGATTCAGTAATATGATAACTATGACATCCACAGATTATAACTTTGTTAACAGTGATAAGAGTGAGCAAGCAGCATACATACCAGAAAGTCTAAAGAATTTAAAAGAAAGTAATAGTAATATTTTTAGTTCATATTTTGCAACTACTGATGGGAAATTTGATATATATCCCAATAGTAAAATGCCAGAAGGATTTGATCCAAGAGAAAGGCCTTGGTATAAGCAAGCTGTAGATAATAAAGGAAAAGTAATAATAACGTTACCGTTTACAGATGCTCAGACAGGGAAAAATGTTGTGTCTATTGCAAAGACAGTGGAAAGAGATGGGAAGGTCATAGGAGTTTGCGCTATGAATGTTTCTTTAGAGACACTTACAGAAAAAATAAGTATGAAAAAGATAGGAAGAACAGGATATGTTTTTATTTCTGATGTAGAAGGTAAAAGTATGATAGCGCATCCCAATAAAGATTTATTAGGAACTGATGCAGCATCTAAACAATCTTTTTGGAATGATGCTAAGACTAATGAAAAGGGATTTATAACGTATACCTTTAATAATACAAAGAAGTTTGGAGTATATGAAACTAATAATATTACAGGTTGGAAATTAGTAGCGACGTTAGATGAAAAAGAGCTGTCAAATGATACAAATTCAATATTAACTACAACTTTAATTATAATAGTAGTTATATGTTTGATTTCAATAGTTTTATCTTTATTATTAAGTAAAGGAATAGCACATAATATTAAGAAATTAAAAGAAGTATTTGAAAAAGCCTCAAGTGGAGATTTAACTGTCTCTATTACTTCATCTACAAAAGATGAATTTATGGATTTAGCTAATTCCTTTAATGAAATGCTAAAGAATATTTCAGAGCTTATGAACAATGTAACCAAATCATCAAAAACAGTTTTGGAAACGTCATCGAATCTTGCAAGTATGTCTGAGGAAGCAACTGCATCTATAGGAGAGGTTGCAAAAGCAATAGAAGAGGTATCAGAAGGGGCAACAAATCAATCGCAAAATGCTCAAAATGGAGTTACAGAAATGAATGATTTGTCTAATAGATTAGATAAAATAAGTGTAAATTCTAATGAAATGGACAAACTCTCTGCAAGTACCAAAGAATTAGGTGCCAAAGGATTATCTATGATAGATACATTAATAGAGAAATCAAAGAAAACTAAGATGGCTACAGGTGAAGTTGATAGCATAGTTAGAGATATGGATGAAAGTACTAGAAAGATAAATACTATATCTGAAACAATCTCGCAAATAACAGAGCAAACTAATTTACTGGCACTAAATGCAAGTATAGAATCTGCACGAGCAGGGGAAGCAGGAAAAGGGTTTGCAGTTGTAGCAGAGGAAATAAGAAAACTCGCGGAACAATCAAAATCATCAACAGAAGAAATCAAAGTTATTATTACAAATATCCAGAGTAAGTCTGATACAGCGGTTAAAGCGATTAAATCTACAGAAAGTGTAGTGACAGAGCAAGATTTAGCAGTAGGAAAGACACAGGAGATATTTAGCGAAATCCTTAGATCAATTGAAACAATGATAAGCAAGGTTGATGAGATAAAGGCTTCTATTATTGATGTTGATGAGAAAAAGAAAAAAGCGGTATTAGAAATTGAGAATATATCACTAATATCACAGGAAACTGCTTCAGCTTCAGAAGAAGTAACTGCATCAACAGAGGAAATAACAGCAGTTATGGATAGATTCACAAAATATGCGGATGAGCTACAATTATTGGCGGAAAAGTTAGATGAAGAAATAAGTAAGTTTAAAATGACATAGGTAGAATTACAAGTTGAATTTGATGTAAGAATCTAATTCAACTTGTTCTTTATTTGTAGGAATAATAATGAATTAGAGTTAAAAGCATCCTAGATAATTTAATTATTTAGTGGTATCATTATATAGAGAATTTGTATATTGGAGGTATGATTATGAAGAGTTTAAAAGGAAGCAAAACAGCAGTAAATTTAATGAAATCATTCGCAGGGGAAAGCCAAGCTAGAACTAGATATACTTACTATTCTAGTATTGCTAAAAAAGAAGGGTTTGTGCAAATTGCGAACATATTCTTAGAAACAGCAGAACAAGAAAAAGAACATGCAAAAAGGTTTTATAAATTCCTTAAGGATGATTATGTTGACGAGCAGATAGAAATACAAGCATCTTACCCAGTCTCATTCCACGAAAGTACATTGAAAAACTTACTTGCAGCAGCTTCAGGAGAAAATGAAGAATGGACAGACCTTTATCCAAGTTTTGCAAAAACAGCTGAAGAGGAAGGATATCCAGAAATTGCAGTAGTTTATAGAAAGATAAGTGAAGTTGAAGCACGACATGAGGCTAGATATAAAAAACTAGCTAAAAATATTGAAGATGGAACAGTATTTAAGAAGGATGAAGTAACTCTTTGGAAGTGTGGCAATTGCGGATTTATATATGAAGGCAAAGAAGCACCAGTTGCATGTCCTGCATGTGCACATCCACAAGCATACTTTGAAGTATTTGTTGAAAATTATTAATATAGAAATCAAATAGACATGCATTGAGGGAACACTTATATTTAAGTTTAAATTAAGTGTTTCCTTTTTTGCGTTGGTATTTTTGAAAATTTAGACAGTTCATATTTACCGTGTTAAAATAAAAGAAGTATATAAAAATAAGACAGATGGTGAGTATATGATTAAAGCTAAATTAGAAAAGAATAAAAGTGGAAAAATAATATTTAAATTAAAAATAGATAGCGATTATAAAGAAAATATTTTATTTAAAAGAGCTATTATGGAATCAAAAGAAATTAAGGGACGATATCAATATGAAGTACCTTTAAGATTCTTTATTCCAATATGTAAGAATGTAGGTAGAGGGAATTTAGTATTAGATAAGAGATGCATATTATCTTATTTGGAATTCTCAGATTATTATGATGAAAATTATTATACAGATATAGATGCTACCGCAAAATATATGAAAAAATGGAGAGAAGAAGGTTGTCCTGATATTTATAGAATAACTATAGATAAAGATAGCTATGAAATAACAAAGGAGGTAGTCTTTAAGAAGCCTAAGGTAGTAATTAAGGACTTCAGTTTATAATATGTATTTTAAAAGAAAAATAAAAAGGAGTTATCTCAAATTAGAAGTAATTTGAGATGAAGCCTTTTTAATGCATTCTAGTATTATTGACTATAAATTACGCTTGCTATTATATTAGTAATTTCTAATGAATTGCTAGAGAGTAAAAATTCATGTATAGAACTTAGGTTTAAGGATTTAAGCAATATCAAATCATTAGTATTAGCTTTGAAAATTTTATTGTTAATAGTAAATTTAAAGCTACCACTTACAACATAAAAACAAATGGATATAAGTTCCTTATCTAATGGAACTTGATATTTGAATACACACTTTTTTCTAGGCGTAATATTTAAATGAACTAATTCACCATTATAATTCTCTCTTGTCATTAAGTTAAAAACAGAGGCTTTTCCATAAGTTTTTGTTTTCCAATCACCCATGAAGCTATCTTGTTCAAAGGCTTTTAGTAATTTCCTATACTTATTTTTATGATCAAGGGTTATTTTGCCTTCAGTAACCATAAATTTACGTGAAACATTTGTAAGATCGCTAAAAGTAGATTCCGGTATATCAATTTTAGCTATACCAAGTCTCCATAAGAAGTTCCGGCTTGCATAATCAGAATCTACTGGATATGTTATTAATTCTGTCGCCATTCCACCAGACCAAAATGTCGGCTTATAGCTCTTTTCTCTTATTAATTCAACATCGTAGTTCATAAATTACTCTCCCTTTATTTATCACATATTTTATGTTCATTATATTAAAAGATATATGTATAATCAATAAAGATAAGTACAATATAAAGCATAATTAATTTTACTACTATGTAAGGTTTACTATTTTTAGATATATAAAGAATAGACATAAGATGTTTTAGTAAGTAAAATTAAAATAATAAGTAAAGTGAATAGCTAGATAAAATATCTATAGATTTATTAATTTGAGAACAATATAAAGTTCATGATTGATATGAAGTATAATTATAGGAGTTGTTTGTATGGAAAGCTTTATTAATAAGAAAATACTAAGAAAAGAAATTTTAGATAAGCGAAAAAAAATAGATGCAACAGAAAAAGAAAAAATGGATGAAAGAATATTAGAAACAGTTTATAGTAGCGAGTATTATAAATTGGCAAAAAAAATTTTTGTTTATATATCGTTTGACACTGAAATAAATACAAGAGATTTTATAAAGGAATCTTTAAATAATAATAAAAGAATTTATGTTCCAAGGACGGAAATTAAAACTAGACTTATGGATGCAGTAGAAATTAAATCACTGGATAATTTGTTGGAGAGTTCATATGGAATACCAGAACCATCTATAAATGATCCATATATTGATCCAAACGAACTTGATTTAATTATAGTTCCAGGCGTAGCTTTTGACAGGCGTGGGGGAAGAGTTGGCTATGGAGCAGGTTTTTATGATAGATATTTCAAGAAAATTAACAAGGATAATATAAAAAGAATTACAAAATTAGCATTAGCATATGATTTTCAAGTACTTGATAAAGTTCCAACCAGTTATCATGATGTACCAGTAGATTACATTATAACTGAAAAAGAATTTATAAAGTTGGAATAATGTAATGTCGGATTAAAATAAACAGGGGGAATATATGGAATACATTGAAAGTAATTTTGGTTATCTAAAAGGAACCAAAATAGAAAAGTACTATGACCATCTGATAAAAGCAGAATTTTTATGCGAGTATTATCCAATAGTTACAAAGATTATTGTTAGAAAAGTAATGGAAATGCTTTTAAGAGATATAGCGCAGGATAGTGGAATAGATATGAATGTTTCTGCACTTACATTATTAAATAGTATTAAGTTAAAGTCTAATATTTCTTTTTCAGAAGAAATTTATAATAGTATCGAGATTATATTGGCTAACGGATATGAGAGCATTTCAAAAAGAGATAGAAATAGAAAGATACCTAAACATCCAATAGAAATTTTAAAAATAGCTCAGAAGGTTCTATATTACTATTTGAAAGAAAAAGAAAATTTGATGCTAGATATAAAGAATTTAAGTTTTAGTGCTCCTAGTACTATAGAATATATGAAGAAAGAACTTTTAAAGATCAATAACGATATTGCTCAAAGAGAAAATTTAATCAATAATCTTAGGAAAAAGATTCTTGAGGTAGATAGTTCTCCAAAGCGAATAAGTGAAATAAATAACATCATAATATTAATAAAAGAAGAAAAAGCTTATTTAGAAGAAATCCAAGATATATTAAATAGAAAAGTAGAAATGCAAAATAAATGTGTATTGAATATGGAAACGGATTATAAAACATATGAAAAAAAGCTTAATGAAATGAAAATTAAGTTTAATGAAAATGAAGAACTTCTTCTTGAAAAAGAGGGGCAGCTTCTTAAGTCTGAGATACAAAATCAAGAATTGAAAATATCGACTGAGGAGTTAGATGACGAAGATGAATCAATAAAAAGGATGAAAGTATCACTGGATGAAGAATTAAGAACATTAAGACACGCATATGAAAGTTTATTAAACTTAACAGAAGAATATAATGATATTGTTGAAACAATAGAATTTTCATATGATAATGAGCTAAAAAAAGAATTGGAAGCTAAAAAGAACAGTATCCAAATAAAAATAAATTTTGAAGATGCTGTATTTAACGAGAATATAATTATTTACAATAAAAATATAGTGGAGTATAAAAGAAAAGCGTTAATATTTAAAGAACTAGTAAATGAAAATATAAAACGAGAAATTAGGCATGAAAAATTTTATGATGGATTTTTAAGACTATCAGGAAAAGAGCTTAAAATCGTATATACAATCATTAATAATATTACTTCAAGTTTTAATTTGATAAGTAAACCTAAGGAATTATTGGGTAGATATAATGAAGATAAGTTTTTAGAATTACTAAATAGAAATTTAGAGAATTTAAAAAACATTAATGATAATGAAATAAAGCTAATTTTATATTATAAATTAATAAGTTTGTCAAATGCGCCTTATGGGAAGATATATAATAGAAGAAAGTTTGTACAGGCGTTGGATTACATGGTAGAGAAAGCTTATGCCGTTTTAGCCACTAAAAAGGATTTTAAAGCAAGAAGAAAAAAGCTAGATGCAATAAATGAATATTATATGAATAGAACTATATCAGCATTAAAAAATAAAGGTTCAAATACACATATTACAGAAGAGCTTATAGAAAAGATTTATGATATAATCACAAAATTAAGACAAAGACCAGAAAATAAAGAGAAAAGGCTTTACTATGAAAAACTCGATTTAGATGTCATGACGGAGTCGGCCATTAAAGCAGCTATAAAATCTCAACCATATACATTTCTATATATGATAGCAGACTTAGCGAGCATTGATTCATATAAGGATATGTCTAGTATTATATTTCAAATTGAAAATTTAATTGAGAAAAGGTCTTTAATTAAAAATTTTTCTAATACCTATTTTATGGTTCTCTTATATTTATCTAGCGATGCAATAGTGGTAAGTCAAAATCAGCAAGAAGAATTATTACCATTAGCAGTAATGTTAATAACGAGTGTAAGTTTAGCCTCAGATAATGATTTTTTAAATTTGGAAGGTTATAATGACTTGGTTAAGTTGTGGAAACAAAAACAACAAAAATATAACGATATCTATATTAAGAAAGAGGAAGAGGAAAGTAGCTTAGGGCTAATAATGAGAGAAAAATTAGAATTAGAAATTAATCAGAAAGAATTATCAGAAGCATATGACTCATTATTGAGAAGGTATGGAAGTTACGAGAATGAATTTAAAAATCTAGTTATGAATTCAGAAAAAAGAGTTCTTTTGCCATCATATTTTTACTATGATGATTTGTGCAATAAGAAAAAGCTAGCAGAAAAGCACATCAATGAATCGAAAAATAAAATTGGAACATTGAAAAGCATGTTTTCCATAGAGGTTTGGAAGGATCAAGCAAATAAATTTATTAATGAATCAAATATGTTAGAAGCTGAAAAGTTGCTAATTAAAGAAGCAAAGCAAAAACCTTACTTTAAAAAGGAATATTCAGTTTTCATAGAATTGGAAGATCAAATTCAAAAAGTGAATGAATCTATACAAAAAAATAAGGAGATGCTGAAAAGCAAAGATGCACTAGTTGATAATATAGGAAGTAAAATTATTGACTTTCAGAAGCAGTTAACGACTATGAAGAATGCGTATATAGACATAGAAAGTGGTTACTAAAAGGCTAATTACAGATATGTGATTAGAATTTACTACGTATTATATTATTTGATAGAAAGAATATGAGTTTGTAGATCACTGCAAAAAATGTGTAAATTAAATAAAATGAGGACGCCTTATTTATAAGGGCATCCTCATTTTTTATATAAATTTTATAGTTCTTTATTTTCTATTTCTTTAACGATTCTCTCGATAAACGCATCTAATTTAACAGCGCCTTCATCATCATTCTTTCTGCTTCTTACAGATACTTCATTATTAGCAGCTTCCTTTTCTCCAACAACTAAAATGTAAGGAGTTCTTTCAAGTCTAGCTTCTCTAATCTTATAACCAATCTTTTCAGCTCTATAATCAGTTTCAACTCTAATGCCTTTATTCTTTAAGGATTTTGTAACTGCTTCAGCATAATCATTGTACTTATCAGAGATTGGCAATACTTTGGCTTGAACTGGAGATAACCATGTTGGGAAAGCACCAGCATATTCTTCTATAAGCATAGCTAAAGTTCTTTCATAACATCCAATTGATGATCTATGGATTATATAAGGACGTTTCTTTTCTCCGTCTTTATCTACATAACTCATATCGAATCTTTCAGCTAAAGCAAAGTCAATTTGAACTGTGAATAAAGTATCTTCTTTACCATGAACATTTCTAAATTGTAAATCAAGCTTTGGACCATAGAAAGCAGCTTCATCATCAGCTTCAACATAATTAATATTTAAGTGATCTAGGATATTTCTCATTGTATCTTGAGTCTTATTCCAAGCATCAGGATCATTAATGTATTTTTCAGTATTATTTGGATCCCATTTAGAGAATCTATAAGTTATCTTTTCAGCGATGCCTAAAGTTCCCATTAAATATTGAATTAATTCAAGAACGCCCTTAAATTCTTCTTCTAATTGTTCAGGTGTAACAACTAAATGACCATCAGCTAAAGTGAATTGTCTAACTCTTATAAGACCATGCATTTCACCTGAAGCTTCATTTCTAAATAAAGTAGAAGTTTCACCGTATCTGAGTGGAAGATCTCTATAACTGTGTTGTTCAGCATTATAAATTGTATATTGGAATGGGCAAGTCATTGGTCTTAAAGCAAATACTTCATCGTCCTTTTCTTCATCACCTAATACAAACATACCATCTTTGTAATGATCCCAGTGACCAGAAATTTTATACAAATCGCTTTTAGCCATAAGTGGAGTCTTAGTTAAAAGATATCCTCTTTTTTCTTCTTCATCTTCAACCCATCTTTGAAGAAGTTGAACTATTTTTGCTCCTTTAGGCATTAATAATGGAAGCCCTTGACCTACATTTTCATCAGTTGTAAACAACTTTAACTCTCTACCAAGCTTATTGTGATCTCTCTTTTTAGCTTCTTCTAAAGCTTCTAGGAAAGCATCTAAGTCTGCTTTCTTTAAGAATGCAGTACCATAGATTCTTGTAAGCATCTTATTTTTTTCATTACCCTTCCAGTAAGCACCAGCACTTCTAGTAAGTTTAATTGCTTTAACTGATTTTATTGACATAAGATGAGGACCAGCACATAAGTCTGTGAAATCACCCATTTTATAGAATGAGATTATTTCATTTTCAGGAAGATCGTTTATTAATTCAACTTTGTAAGGTTCATCCTTCATTAATTCTAAAGCTTCATTTCTTGGAAGCTCAAATCTAGATATTTCTGGATTTTCCTTAATTATTTTTTGCATTTCTGCTTCAAGTTTGTCTAAGTCTGCAGCAGTGAATGCACTTTCTCTATCGAAATCATAGTAGAAGCCAGTTGCAATTGAAGGTCCTATAGCTAACTTTGTTTCAGGGAATAATCTTTTTACAGAATAAGCTAAAACGTGAGATATGCTATGTCTTAGGGCATCTTTACCTTCTTGAGAGTCAAATGTGCATATGCTTAACTCAACATCTTCATTTATTTCTTTTCTAAGGTCTTCAACTTTTCCATTAACTATACCGCAGCAAGCATTTCTAGCTAAACCTTCACTAATTGATTTCGCAATTTCATAAATAGATAAACCAGCTTCTAGTTCTTTAATTGATCCGTCTTTTAAAGTTACTTTTATCATTTTAAAACTCCTTTCAGATTTAAGAAAATTTTGATTCTGTGACTTGTTAAATTTTAATAATAATATCGTTAAGAAAAGTTATTACTAAAATCATACATTTTTGCAAACAAAAAAACCTCATCTCTAAAAATAGAGACGAAGTAATATCCGTGGTTCCACTCTAATTACCTAGAACAGATTGATTAAAATAGGTCAAATAAAATAAACATTAAAACCTTTTTAAAAATCAGTTAAATAGGCCACTTAAATTTATCGTAACGTGATAATTACGGGCTTTATTAGGGCCACTCAGAGGTGGTTTTCAGTCTAAATTTATATAAGAATAATCGCACCAACATATTCTCTCTCTGAAAAATAAGATTTTAGCTTACTGTCCTCATCAACGTGTTTATTTATTATATTAATATTCTTAATTATAAGCACATGATTTTTAGATGTCAACTAATTAACAAAAAAAATACAAAAGATATTAAGAATCTCAGAATATATTGGATATTTTAACAAAATTATAATAAGGCTTTAACCTAGAATTTATTAAAATCAAATAAAATTTATGTATATTAGATTGTATTTAATATTTTTTTCAGGAGGTAAAGATGAATAGGAGTATTAAAAGTATAAAAGCTAAAATTATTATGTTTCTAATACCAATGTTATTAATTGCATTTATAGCTTTGTCTGGAATAGGATATAGATTTGCAAGTAAGTCATTAAAAGAGAGTAACTTAAATGTGATGGAAGAGATGACGAAAACTGCTGCATCACGAGCAGATGATCAAATAAAAAGTGAGATTAGGAACCTTGAAGTAATTGCAAGCAATCCGATAATAACGGATAAGAATGTGCAAATAGAAGAAAAAATTCAAATACTTAAACCAGCATTGAAAACAGTTGGACAATTAGAAATGAGCATAAGTGATAAAGATGGAAATTCAATAGATACTTTAGGAAATAAGAAATCAATAAAGACAACACAAAGTTTTATGAAATCAATAAATGGTGAAAATTCAATAACCAATCCATATATAGATCCAGTCACAAAGAAAAAAGTCATATCATATTCAGTACCTATCAAGGATTCTTCAAATAGTATTATAGGAATTATTACCTCGATAAAAGATTGCAAAGATTTTGCTTCTTTAAACAAAGAAACTAATTTTTTGAAAACGGGAAATTTATTAATTGTAGATAGTAATGGTAATTTTATAGTTTCAGAAGATGAGAGCTTGGTAAATGAGAATAAAAATATAACCAATATGACCTCTGATAAAGAAAATTTACAAGATCTAAATAACATAGGAAAAAGTATGACAATTGGGACCCAATCTGGAACAGGAAAATATACTTATGAGGGTAAAGAAAGATATATATCATATAGCCCGATAGGGAAAACAGGTCTTGCCATAGGAATTACAGTAGAAGAAAAAGATCTACTAAGTGCATTAAACAGTTTAGCTTTTATTGATATTATAGTGACTGTTATTATGACGCTACTAATATTAACTATTATAATAGGCTTTACAATTATAGTTGTAAACAGGTTACTTGGGGCGAAGTATTATGTAGATAGTATTGCTAAAGGTGATTTTTATACTAAAGTTGATGATAAATATACTAAGGGTAATGATGAAATAAGTGAAATATGCCTAAGTGTAAGCCAAGCTAAAGAGTCAGTAGGAAAGATGATAGAGGCAGTAAGAGAGGATTCAAATATAGTTAGAGAAGGTTCTGTATCGTTAAATCAAATTGCAGAAGAACTATCAATTCTTACAGAGGAAATATCAGCATCCATAGGAGAGGTTTCTAATAATACTAATAAACAAAGTCATGACTTTGTACAGATAAGCACTAAGCTTGAAAACTTTGGTGAAAATATAACTGAAGTTAAGAATAATGTTCATTCAATTAATGAAGATATTGCAATAATAAATGATAAATCTTTAAAAGGAACTAAAGACATAGAAGAATTAAATGGCGGAATTATAAGTGTTAATGATAGTTTCGAAAAGTTTTTAATTAGCATAGAGTATATACAAGGTGATATGAAAAATGTTAATGGGATTACGAATATTATCAATGGAATATCTGAACAAATAAATCTTCTAGCACTTAATGCAGCTATTGAAGCAGCTAGCGCAGGCGATGCAGGACGAGGATTTAGCGTAATAGCATTGGAAGTGAAAAAGCTTTCAGACAAAAGTAAGGAGTCTGCACAGAATATTTATAAGATAATAAATAGACTTATAAATATAATAAATAAACTTGTAGAAGAGTCTAAAAATATGGAGAGTGAGTTGCATGAGCAGAAGGAAATGATTTATAATGCATCAAGTTCATTTTCAGAAATAGCACTTCTAGTTAAAGAAATAGCACCTAAAGTATCTAATATAGATAGTGTGTTTAATAATATTAATCACAGCAAAGATTTAATTGTTGAAACTGTATATGAGTTATCAGGAGAAATAACAGAGACATCAAATTCCTTGGAGCAAGTAACTAATTCATCAGTGCAGCTTGCACGACTTGCAGAGAAAGTTAACAGTAGTTCTGATATTTTACTAGATAGAGCAGATGATTTGCTTCAAAAAGTTAATCAATTTAAAATCAAAGAAGAGGATTTGACAAAAGATACCGACATATCTGAACAAAATTCAAAAGCAAATAATCAATATGAAAAAAAATCATATTCCAGTGGGGGAGGAGAGTTAGACACTAAGAATAAGAGGTTAGAAAAAGCGAATTTATTAAATAAGTTTGAAGACTCAATAGATAGTTATCAATATGAAAGAAATCTAGATCTTGATTTGGAAGAAGAATTAAAGGAACTATCAATGTCACCAGAGGAAGAAATTAACTTGGAATTTAGCAATTGTGGGACAAGTGATCTGGATTTATCACTGGCAGAACACTTTGTTGATTTAAGTGTATCTCCGCTGGAAAAGTTGGAAGTAGATACATCAACTAAAGATTTTGGATGGGGATGCTCTAAGATAACAGAAATTAAAGAATATATTAAGCAAAAAGATGAAGGAGAATGCCCGGAGGATGATTTAGGAAGATATAATATATCATAGTTTGTTATATAAATATATCTAAAAAAATCATAACAAATGTATAAAATTTAATATTGATTTAATATATTGAATAGATGTATAATATTGGTAGGCAGATGTGGCGGAATTGGCAGACGCACTAGACTTAGGATCTAGCGCCTTTTGGTGTAAGGGTTCGACTCCCTTCATCTGCACCAATAAGCGGGAATGACTCAATGGTAGAGTGTCACCTTCCCAAGGTGGACGTTGCGGGTTCGAGCCCCGTTTTCCGCTCCAGTAAGAATATAAAGATTAAATTAAAATAACAAATATCTAAAACAAAAATTTGTTTTAGATATTTGTTATTTTAATTTACACATGGTTACTAAGATAAATTTAATTATACAACATAATAAGTTAATAATTGTCTTCAATCAATTTGTCTAAAGTTAAGTTAACAATCATTTCTTCAGAGTAAAATTTTTCACCCATTATTTTAAATATTACTTCTGATTTTTTATAACCTTCTTTATAAAGCTTTAAGTTTCTTGTAATTCTTTTAAGAGTGTTTCTAGGTATATTTAATTCTAATGCTAGCTCCTTAAAAGAATAATAATCTTTTTTTAGCATATCGTATAGTTTATTTTGAAGATCTAACTTATATCTATAATCAACTTCTTTGGATTGGTGGGGACCATATTTTCCTCTATGATGGGAAGGACATAAATATTTATAATTTAGTTCTATATCAAAGCCACCTTCACTTCTGTGAACAATATGATGTATATCAGCTTCGGCATTACATATTTCACATAAAGACAATTTTTAATCCTCCTTAGAATCTACCCTATATAAAAATATATTAATTGTTAAAATTTATTTAAATTAAAAAAATAATAGAATTCTTAATATAATAATATGATAACTGTAAATAACTTGACATTTAATATTATAAAGTAATAAATAAGAAATATCAATTTGAATATCTATAATAAAAGTCTAAAATTTTGTAATAAAATAATAAAATGGGGATAATATATTAATATGTATATATTAAACAAATTTATCCAAGAATAAACAATTATGAGATAAATGAGTTATAATATAATTAGAGAACAAAAGATAACTATTAATAATATATTTTATAAAATATTAGTTGGGAAGGTGAGTAAAGTGTGGGAAGTTTATAATTCATTTAATTATTGGGAAAACGTTATCAGTAGGAACAAGACAATAAGAGGACATATGTTTATGCAGAAACCACCAACAGAAAGAAGTATTTATTTTCATACCCTTATATTTGGAAACAATAATGGTATAAATAATATATGGGGATATTTCCCTAATAGAAAGTGTTTGATTGGTTATCTTCAATATTCGTTCTTGCAGGAAGCTTTTTATAAGTGGATATATGGAAAAGAAAAATTAATTACTAGGATTCCACATTTAACTGTTGATAAGATCATTCGTGAGGGAGAAAAACTAAAGAAAATAGACAAAGAAGTTGCAAGTAATATGAGGAGAGACTATGATTTCTTAAGTAGCTTATGGAATATTCCATCTGAAAAGGCTCAAGCTAGATTAGATAAATTCCCAGCAGAGTTTAATAAGAAGTGGATGGGGGATAACACAGAATTTTTATATATAAAAATTTTCAAGACTCCAGAGGAACTTGGAGAATTTGTAATTTCATCTTCGTTATTAACAAATACAAAAGAAGAATTAGAAAATAGAATAGGAATGTCTATTGATGAGTGGGAAGATATCTGCAAAAATGCAATAAGTGATCCTAATAAAGGAGAAGTATTCAGAGAGATTCTACTAAAAAAATTAAGCGAAGTATTTTAAAAGATTAATATATAATTTAAGGAGCTATAATTAGCAGATTAGAATCTGCTAATTATAGCTCCCTTTTAATTATAAAGCACTATAAACTTTGAATAGTATATTTTTAAATTATACTTTCAACAGAAGAGATACTTTGAGAAGAAATTCCAAGCATCTCACCAGTAAAGCCAAGGCCTTCTTCAGTAGTAGCCTTAATATTTATTTTATTAATATCTATATTCAGAGCAATTGAAATGTTCTTTCTCATATTCTCAATATGAGGCAGCATTTTTGGTTTTTGAGCTATTATTGTAGCGTCTATGTTGTTTATGGCATAGCCGGACTTAAGAAGCAATTTACCTGTTTCTTCAAGAAGTATGATACTAGATATTCCACTAAATCTACTATCTGTATCAGGGAAATGTTTGCCTATATCGCCAAGAGCACAAGCGCCCAATAAAGAGTCTATTATAGCGTGGATAAGAACATCCGCATCGGAATGACCTAGCAGCCCCTTCTCATATGGAATTTCTACTCCACCTAAAATTAATTTTCTATTTTCAACTAATCTATGAACATCATATCCTAATCCAATTCTCATATAATCACCTCATTATGTGTTTTATTATTTTACTATTTTAACATATTATGAGGCTTTTTATATAAATAATTATACTAATTTAAAATACGTCTACGTTTATTTGTTGACATGTTGTTCAAAGAGCTTGTTTTGGGTTTAATATAAAATTTAATGTTAAACCAAGAAATAAATCTATTTATATGAAAATGTATAAAGGTTGTTCTACGTCTTTTTACAAAATCTACATATATAATTTTTCCTCTCATTAATAATCTCCAAAATATTGCTTTTAAATTAAATTTAGATAAAGAAAATTTTATAGATAAATAGCTTTATATGCTATAATATCATAGTATGAAGAACTTATACAAAGGGTTAATATTTTAAAGAGGTGTTAATTTTATGGAAAATTTGGGCTTTAGTAAAGACAAATATGTATTTTCATCTATGCCGTCAATGTTCCTAATAGGAGATACTGCAGAGGATATTAGAAAAAAACAGATATCTTTATTTATAAATGAATTAAGCTCATATAATGTTTTACTTAAAGATTTAGTAAACTTTCCGATTAAAGAAGCTGACAGAAATATAGCTTTAAATATAGCTTATTATATAGCTAGTGATGAGGATTTACTAAGAATAATCAATGAAAAAAGAGTTTTACCGATAGCTAAAATAAGTAAGTTAACTAGGATAAAATCTGAGATTATAAATAAACTTAGGGACTACATAATAGCTTATTGCATTATAATAACTAATTCAAATTATAAATTTATTCAAGATTATCTAAGAATAAAATTAAAAGAAGATAATAAAGTTGTAAGCATTTCAAGTAAAAATCAACAGCTATATAAAGGGATAGTAATAAAAGCTTTTAAAAATTCAGCATATATATTAACTTCAAAAGGAGAATTTTTAAAGATAAAGACTTTTAATAGATCAAAGGTTGGAGATGTATGTGAAGGAAAAGAAAAGAAAGGGATTAGGGGGTACAAAATACATATATCAATATTACTATTTATATTAATATTGATTGGTAGTGGTATAACTATTGAATATAGGACAACACAAAGCATAATAGTGATAGAAACAACTTCTAATATAAAGATTCATATTAATAAGTTTCACAAAGTTATATATGCCTATTCTCCTACAGATAAAGGAAAAGAACTTATAGGAAATATTGATGTTTTGAACAAGGATGTTGATGATGCTATATCGGAGATATTTGAATACGCATTGGATAATGAAATGTTAGATTTAAGTAGGAAAACATTAATAACAATTAATGGACAAGCTTTAAAATATGGAGAGCTTACTAAAACAAATAAATTTATATACGAACATAATATACCTATAGCTATAAATAATGCAGGAAATCAACAAAAATTACCCAAATACTCAACTGAAGATAGCAAGGAAGAAAAAAAATAACTCTTTATTTAAGAGTTATTTTTTAGTTTGTGCTAAAACTTCCTTAAAAGTATTCATATCATATTTTGAGCTAATATAAATTCTATCAAGTTTAAGAATATTATCATCTCTATCGGAGAGTCCTCTCTTAGTAGTAAATGCTAACGTATAGCCTGAATTTTTAGCGGCGATAATACTATCATCATTAAAATCTCCAAATGGATAGGCAACAGCTTCAACTTTTTTTCCTGTTATTGATTCCAAAGTTTCTTTTGATTCCTTCAATTCATTTAATTGCTTATCATATGGAAGCTGATTAAGTTTGGGATGACTAACAGTATGGCTTTCTATATCTATTCCGTAATCAGACATTTCTTTTATAGCCTCTTTTGATAAATAATAGGAACCATCTAGATCTGATGTTATACAAAATATTGTTGCTACCATATTTAGATTTTTCAAAATTGGAAAAGCATTGTAGTAATTATCCATATAGCCATCATCAAAAGTGATAACTATGCTCTTCTCAGGAATTGGGGAATTGTTTAATAAGTAGTTTTTTAGTTCATCTAAAGTTAATGTTGTATAACCCTGATTTTTTATGTACTCAAGCTGTATCCGAAGATTTTCTGAAGTTATTGTAACCTCATTCTCAGCCGGTTCTCTCACTGAATGGTAATATAATACGGGAACTCCTCTATTGTCAGTAATTAAATTTGAATTATTAAAAGATCTTTCATTTTGAAGTGTACTTTTGTCTACATTGGAAGGATCTTTTTTTAATATATTTTCAGATCCAACATGATTTTCATCAATACTTGTATTATCAGAACCATGATTAGAAGCTATAGAATTTTTATAAGATATATTGTGTGTTATTAGGTAAATAGAAAACATTACAAACAATAAGCTGAATACAAAAATACTTAAGGAAGTTTTATTTTTGAAAAGTCTTTTGTAAGAAATGTTCCTTGGTGGTAAAGTTCCTTTTAACATGTTGTTATTATTCACCTCCTTGTAATTAAAACAAATATAATTTTCTTTTATAATTATACCCTAAACTTAAAGAAAAACTACAAGACCTAATATAAGTCAATTGTGATATATATTCTAATTAAAATTCTAAATCTCAGCCTTAATTGAGCCCTTAGATTACCAAGGATTTAGATGTAAATTTATTATTGAAAGATATTATATAAAAAATTTATTTTTATATAGTTTTAGCGGAATAACTTATTGAAAAAAGTAGCATAATATAAAAATAGTACAACTTACTAACATTATCCACATTCGCTTGTGGATAAAATGTTATAAAGCTGTTAACATACATAATTTTACATGTTGGTTTTGTGGATATAAAATATATTATGTCGCAAAATGCATAAATCAGGGAGGCGCTAAAATGGGTATTATAGCTAATATAACAGGGCTATTAATAGTAAGTTCAATGTTATCCACTGCTTGTCCACAGGAAATGTTTATAACTAATAAAATGCAAAGTGAAAGCAAAATTAAAATTGTGGATAAATCTATAACTAAAAATCTAAATTACTTAAAATTAGACATAAATATGCCTCGATTAGTAGGTGGAAATGATGAAAAAAGAATAAATTTGATAAATAATGTAATTAGTCAAGATATTTTGCCAAGAGCTGAGGAGTCTGAAAAAACAGCGAAAGAATACTTCGGAGAAAAGGGACAAGAAACCCCAAGATTTCCATATGAAATTTATTCAAGATACACAACCTCAGAAGATAATAATCAAATTCTTAGCCTATATAATGACTATTATGAGTTTCTTGGTGGAGCTCATGGTATGACAACAAGGACTTCATATACAATAGATAAGAAGAAAGAAGCGCTGCTAACTTTAAAGGAATTATTCAGTGAAGGATATAATTATTCTGACATAATAAATAAAGAAATAGAAAATCAAATAAAAGAGAATCCAGAAAATTATTTTGATTCAGGTAATGTATTTAAGGGCATTAGTGAAAATCAAGGTTTTTATATAAGAGACGATAACCTAGTAATATACTACCAGCTGTATGATATAGCGCCATATGTATTTGGAATCCCTGAATTTAAAATTCCCCTAAAACTATTTGATAAGGATTTTGTTTATTATAAAAATTGGGATTTGGGAAGCAAGAAGTAGATAATAATTTTAATTAGATAGGTCATTGAATAATAAGCTAATTGACATCTCATGATCAACTTTAACTTATAGACTTAAAATAGATAGTAATAAATAATAGAACAAATTTAAATAAAAGGAATATAAATAGAAGTTAAATCATAGCAATTCATAAAAATATACCATATAGGATTATATTATCTATCCTGTATGGTATATTCTACTTAATACTATGATTTAACTTATTGTTACTAATATTTTTTTAATTATTATAGGCACTAGTGTTTTGATTTCCTCTAAATCCATAACCATCTGAAATTATTCTGCCTATTCCAGTTACCTTACCAGTTATGCATCCTCTGCAGTGTGCAGGTGTATCGCCTGTACATATTTTACCTGGATATAATGCATAAAGCTTTCTATATTCACCTTCAGTAACGTTAGGCATTACAACATTAGCACCGCTTTGAAGTGCAACTATTCTTCCGTTTGGAGTTAAAGATTCCATTGCGGTTGTTGCAGGAATATTTATATCAGGAAGTATTAATCTGGTTAAAGCCATAACCTTTAATGCTAGAGTAAGATTTCCACCTTGAGCATCCTTTAAAGGTGTATCTTCATTTGGTATAAATGGACCTATACCAATCATATCTGCATTAATTTCTTTAAAGAAAAGTATATCACTAGCTATAGATTCTAATGTTTGATTTGGTAGACCAACTAGAATACCACTTCCAACTTCATATCCTAAGTCTCTTAAATTCTTTAAACAATTTAATCTTTCCTCGAAGCTCATGTTAGGATCCATATCTTCATAGAGCTTCTTATCAGTAGTTTCAATTCTTATTAAATATCTATCAGCTCCAGCTTCTTTAAATGCTTTATATTCCTCATAAGTTTTTTCACCTAAACTTAAGGTTAAAGCGACATTTAATTTCTTTATCTCTTTTACTATGTTTGTCATTCTTTCTTTAGTAAAATAATCATCTTCTCCACCTTGAAGCACAAGTGTTTTGTAGCCATAGCTAACAGCCTTTTTAGCAAAGTCTAGAATTTCTTCTTCAGTTAATCTATATCTTTCAAGATTTTTATTGTCTCTACGTAAACCACAATAAAGGCAATTTCTTTTGCAGATATTTGTAAATTCTATAAGCCCTCTTAAATGAACATAATCCCCTAAGTATTTTTGACGTACTTCATCAGCGGCTTTAAATAGTTCTTCATTTATATCATCGTTTTGTAGTAATTTAAGTATTTCATCTTTATTTAACTCATGTGTAATTTTAGCTTTTTCAATAATTTTATTCATAGTTCCTCCTAAGTTAAAAGAAATTAATAGCTAACTGATATTAGTATACTATACAATCTAACAACATAACAACATAGTAGTTTGTGTAAAATATGACATTCACATAAACATATGTTTTGAATATATCCCTTGACATCAGGTATACAAATAAATTAATATAAACCCATAGAATTAGTTAAATGAATTGAACTATTTTAGGAGATGAATATTTTGATTGAAAAACATTTTGAATATATAGCAAATTATTTATGGCAGCAGTCCATGAATAATATTAATTTAATTTTATCAACTGAAGAAAAGAAGCAGTTTAACATAACGGACTATTATTATTTGACAACAATATATAATATGGAAAATCCAAATCTAGGAGAGATAGCAGAAAAATTAAAACTGACTAAACCAGCAATATCTGCATTAGCTAAGAGATTAATAAAAAATGAACTAGTTGAAAAAGTAAAATCAGAAGAAGATGGAAGAATTTATTATTTAAAAGTTACGAAGAAGGGGATAAAGATAATAGAAGGTGACAATGCAATCTATAAGCAATTCGCTAATTTAATAAGTGAAATTACATCGGAGGAGAAATTAGAGGAGTTAAGTATTCTTTTTAGTAAGGTTGTTAAAGTATTAAAAAGTAAAGAATAATAGAAAAAACAAATTTTTTTATAAATTTAGTTAAATGAATTTAATTAAATTATTTGAATTAATATGTAAGGAAATTAAAATCTAAATTTAGAATCTTATATCAAAATAGGAGAAGTGAAAATGAAAATATTAAAGCAGTTTTTTTTAGTCACAGATATTGGTTTTATAGTTTACTGGTTTATTACCTTATTCCATCTAATTCCACAGAGCTTGCTATTTAAAGATTATGAAAATCCTATTTTAGTATCATGGAATTGGTCATTCTTACCGCTTGATTTATTAATTTCATTAACAGGATTTATTAGTTTGTATATGTATTACACAACAAATGAATTATGGAAAAAATTTAGATTGATTTCACTTGTATTAACTTTTTGTTCAGGACTTCAAGCCATTTCTTTCTGGACTATGAGATATGATTTCGATTTATTGTGGTGGATTTTTAATCTGTATCTAATGATATATCCATTATTTTTTATAAAAAGTTTATTAACGGATACTATTGAGTGAGGTGTATTATGATAAGTTGGATTTATTTAATTTTTGCCATAATATTTGAAGTTTCAGGAACTATATCAATGAAGTTATCAGATGGGTTTACAAATATAAAATATGCAATCGCTATGCTAGGCTTTTATATATTAAGCTTAAGCATGTTAACATTAGCTTTAAAGAAAGTACCAATTGGAGTTGCATACGCAACCTGGTCAGGCATTGGGATAATACTGCTGTCAGCTATCGGGATTATATTTTTTAAGGAATCAATTAATCTGCAGAAGATAGTTTTTATAGGACTTATAATAATAGGAGTCATAGGATTAAATTTAACATCTACAATACATTAATATCAATATAAAAGAAGTTTTGTTAGAGACATGTAGAATAGGAAAAAGAATAATCTATTCTATCATGTCTATTATTTTACGATTTTTAGAAAATAATAGACATGATATGTACTTTGTTCTCATTGCAAATGAATATATAATTTATATTTTTATTAGATCCATTAGCAATTTTTTTGAGATGAGATAAATTAAATGTTATTTTCAGGATAAACTATACACAGTTTGTTTATAGTAAGTAAAACTGTTATACAAAAGCAGCTTGAGTATGAAAATTTAGAAGATAATGCTGGAGGCAGGAAATGAGAGTTACAAATCCAGAAGAATTGACAAAAAGAATAGAGCAAATAAGGGAAGCTCAAAGAGAATTTTCAAAGTTTTCCCAAGAATAGGTAGATGAAATATTTAGGCAGGCAGCCATGGCAGCGAATGATGCGAGAATTACTCTTGCTAAAATGGCAGTAGAAGAGAGCGGAATGGGAATAGTAGAAGATAAGGTAATAAAGAATCACTTCGCAGCTGAGTACATATATAACCAATATAAAGATACAAAGACCTGTGGAGTTATATAGAGAGAGGAAATGTTCGGAATAACTCATATCGCTGAACCTATAGGGGTGATAGCCGCAATCGTGCCAACAACAAACCCAACATCAACATCTATATTTAAAACATTGATTGCATTAAAGACAATGCATTATTAATAGATGAAGTAATCAGATTTAATGCAACAGATGCACCAAGAAAGCAAGCTGCATTCCCACAATATAAATATCCAAATGCAGGATGGAGATATGCTAGAATTGCGGATTATTTAAATTTAGGAGGAAATACAGAAGAAGAAAAGGTTGAATTATTAATTAAAGCAATAGATGATTTAAAGGCCAAAGTTGGAATACCAAAGAGCATAAAAGAATTTGGAGTTTCAGAAGAAAAGTTCTATGCTTCAATGGATGAAATGGTTGAGCAGGCGTTTGATGATCAATGCACAGGTGCAAATCCAAGATATCCTTTAATGAGCGAAATTAAAGAGATGTATATAAAATCGTATAATGTCAGCAATAAATAAAAACGATAAATGATAAATAAAAATAAAAGAGCTATATCAATACAAACAAGTAATCTTGATACAGCCCTTTCATTAATCTAATTATATAATCTCAAAAGTGTTTTATGCAGCCCTCATAGTTGAATCATTAGCATCTCTATCTCTATTCTTTTCATTGTTTTCTTCAATAAAATCTCTAACAACCTTAATAGTTTGTATTATTAAAGTTGGAATGAAAGCAAATAAGTGAACTAGTAGTAATTCATTAGTAGTAAGTGGAGTTATTTCAAATAATCCTTGAAGTGCTGGTATAAGTAAAACTGCATTTACAAGTACAACACCTGATATAAAGGCAATCCAGCTGAATTTATTATTGAACACTCCAAGAGCAAAGATAGATTTTTTACCTCGGCAGTTAAATCCATGGAATAATCTAGCTAAACATAAGGTACTAAATGCCATAGTCATTGCAAGCCCATGGCTTCCTGTAGCTAAACCAATGTGGTAAGAAATCATAGTGAATATTCCAATCAGCAAACCTTGACAGGAAATATCTATTATAAAATCTTTAGTTAAAATAGATTCTTTAGCATCCCTAGGTTTATCTTTTAAAACATCTTTTTTAGATTTCTCCATACCAATTGCTATAGCAGGCAAACTATCTGTTAATAAGTTTATGAATAATAAGTGTACGGCTGCAAATGGAACAGGAAGTGCAAATATTGATGAATATAGTACTGCAAGAATTCCAGAAGTATTACCTGAAAGTAGGAATTTTATTGAATTCTTTATATTAGCATAAATATTTCGCCCATTAGTAACTGATTTAACAATAGTAGCAAAGTTATCGTCTGTTAAAATCATTGAAGCAGCATCTTTTGAAACCTCAGTACCTGTTATACCCATTGCAATGCCAATATCAGCTTGCTTTAGTGCAGGAGCATCATTAACACCATCCCCAGTCATAGCTACAATTTTACCTTTATTTTGCCATGCTTTTACTATCCTTATTTTATGCTCTGGAGATACTCTTGCGTAAACGGAAATGTGATTTAATTTTGAATTAAGTTCGTCATCAGACATTTTATCAAGTTCTAAGCCTTCTACAGCTAAGTCACCATCTTGCAATATTCCAATTTCTTTAGCAATAGCAGAAGCTGTAATCTTGTGGTCTCCAGTAATCATAATTGGCTTGATAGAAGCTTTAATACAATCACTAACAGCTGCTTTAGATTCTTCTCTAGGTGGATCAATCATTGAAATTAAACCTAGGAAAGTATAATCATATTCATCATCTAAAGTTAGTTCTTTATTCTCATTAAGCGCTCTATAAGCAAATGCTAAAACTCTTAGTCCTTGAGAGGATAATTCTCTATTAACATTATTTATATTGATCTTATCATTATTAGTAAAGTTTGCTACGCCATTTGAAGTTTTTATTGAAGTTACTCTATCAAGTAATACATCAAGAGCACCTTTAGTAACCATTATATATTTTCCATCAATTTTGTGAAGGGTACTCATAAGTTTTCTATCAGAATCAAAAGGAATCTCTTTAAGTCTTGGGTAATTATTTCTACATTCAATTTCATTTAAAGAGTATTTATGACCCAAGTTTACTAAAGCAACTTCTGTTGGATCTCCTATCTCAGCACCATCTTTTGAAGTAGAATCGTTACATAGCACAGAGCTAGTTAAAAGGAAATTTGAATCAGAATTTTTGAAATCTATTTTAGTACTATCAATTAACTTATTATCAACGAAAATCTTTTTAACAGTCATTTTATTTTGAGTTAATGTACCAGTTTTATCAGAACAGATAACAGATACACATCCAAGACCTTCAACAGCTTTTAGCTTTTTAATGATAGCATTCTCTTTAGCCATTGATTGTGTACCTATGGCAAGTACAATTGTAACTATTGAGCTAAGGGCTTCAGGAATAGCAGCAACAGCAAGAGCAACAGCAAACATTAATGAATCTAATAGATCAACACCTCTATACATACTTAATCCAAATACAATAACACAGATACCAATTATCCCAAAGGCCAACTTCTTAGAGAATTCATCCAAGGAAATTTGAAGAGGGGTACTTTTTTCTTGAGTTTCTTCCATAAGGGTAGCTATTTTACCAAGCTCAGTATTCATACCAGTATTAGTTACAAGAATAGTAGCACGTCCATAAGTGACTAGTGAACTAGAGAAAACCATATTTTTTTGATCACCTAAAGCAACCTCATCTTTATCAATAACCTCAGAGAACTTGTCTACATTTTCGGATTCACCAGTTAATGAGCTCTCATTAATTTTAAGAGAGAAGTTTTCTAAAATTCTACCATCAGCAACAACTAAGTCTCCGGCCTCTAATATCAAAATATCTCCTGGAACTACAGTTTTAGAAGGTATTTCAATTTTAACTCCATTCCGAATAACCTTAGCATTAGGCGCAGATAGCGCTTTTAGACTAGCTAGAGATTGTTCAGCTTTAACGTATTGAACAGTGCCTAAAATAGCATTCATAGCTATAACAGCTAAAATTACAAAAGTACTTTCCATATTTCCAGTCATAGCTGAAATTATAGCAGCAGCAATTAATATGATTACTAATAAGTCCTTAAATTGTTCTAGAAATACAGATAAAATGCTTTTTTTCTTTTTTTCATTTAAGGTGTTTTCGCCTACAGAGTCTAATATTTTATTAGCTTTTTCGCTCGTCAGCCCCTTTAAAGTCACATCGAAGGTTTTAAGAGATTCTTCTACTGTTTTAGAAAAATATTTTTTCATTATGGCATCTTCCTTTCAAAGAAAAAATTTAATAAGTATATAATTAGCTAAAGTCTATAAAGTGAACATTTTCAGGTAGAGTTTAACTCTGACTGAATTTAGTTGAACATATACCCTCAAGTGGTACATCGTCCAGAAATGTACAGTTGTTATACCCAATTGAAGAAGAGTTGTTACTAATGATAGATATTGGATAAATTAACAACAAAAAAGACTTTTAATATAACTTCAAAAATTTGAAGTTATATTAAAAGTCTCGTTACCTGTTAGGGTATATAACACCAGACTAACAATATAGTCGCGATTGTTGATGTTATATTTATAACTACTCCCTTTTAATGTAGTGATTTATTTTATGTAATTATTATAGCATTTTATATAGTTTTAGTCAACACACTAAGAGTTATTTAGTACTATATATTATTTATATTTCACAAAAATATAAATAAGTAAATTATTGTTTAAGGTATATGTAAAATTATAACTATTGTTATCATATTGGTTAATATGTATAATTATAACTGCACACGTTAACAATGTTATGTTATGTATGTAATTATATATTTAAGCCATAGGGGGACGTTGAAGTGAGATTAAAAAAAGTAAAAGATGTAAAAATCATAAGGAGTATAATTATAATAGTAATTTTATCTTTGATATCAACAATTACTATTGGAGTTTTGGGTTATTTAAATACATCTAAAATGTATGATGCCAACTTGACAATGTATAATAATGTTATTCCAAAACTTAGTGATTGGGGTGATGTTAATGGAAGTATGGGTGTTTTAAGAAATACTTTAACCAAAATAATAGATAGGCCATTTGATGAAGCAAATGAAAAAACAATGCTAGAATTAAATACAAATATAACAGAAATAGTGAATAGGCAGGCTAAAGAATCAGAAAATAATTCAGAAGAACACCAATTAGTTATGAAATTTAAAGAAGAATATGAACAATATTATTCGTACATACCTGATATTATTGATCAAAGAAAACAAGATTTAACTCCAGATAAAAAGATTACAAATGATGCTATGGGGGTATATGGAAATCAAATTGCTCAAGATAATAAGGCATTGGTTCAACTTCAAAAGGATAAAGCTACAAATGAGATTAATAAATCTATGAGTGCATATAGAAAAAATATATTTATGTTTATAAGTATATTGAGCGTATCAATTCTGACTCTAGCGTTTATGTCAACATATATAATATTCATGATTAAGAATTCAATTAAAGAATTTGTACATAAAGTTTCAATCTTATCAGAAGGAAATTTCACTGTAAAGTTTGATACTGAATCCGCAAACGAATTTGGAGTGATGCAGAATGCATTAAGCAAGACCATAACATCTATTGCATCAATTATATATACAGTAAAGGAAGATTCGAGCCTTGTTACAGAACAATCAATAGAGCTTTCAAGGGTTTCAGAAAAAATGAAGCATTATATAGGAGATGTATCCAGTTCAATTCATGATATAGCAGAAGGATCTAATGAACAATCTGAAAGACTTATGTCAATAAACAATAATTTAAGTTCTTTTAGTGATAAATTAGATTCAATAACAAGATCTGTAGAGAAAGTGGATAAAAGCACTATTAATATTAGTAATGAAGCCAATATTAGTGATGAAAGATTGAGAAATATAGGTATATCGATAAATGAAATTGCAGAATCTTATAATGAAGCACAAAGGAAAGTTAATAAATTAAGCCTAAGTGTAAATAAAATAACAGAAATAACTAATATGATTAATGAAATAGCAGATGAAACTAATTTGTTAGCCTTAAATGCAGCTATTGAAGCGGCAAGAGCAGGTGAAGCAGGTAAGGGATTTTCAATTGTTGCAGATGAAATTAGAAAATTAGCAGAGCAATCTAAAAGTTCATCAGAAGATATTAATAATTTGCTAGGTGACATAAGTTCCGAAACTAAATTAGTTGAAGAAACAACAGGTATTGCTAACAAGAAATTAGAGGAGCAGATTCATACAATAGCATCAACTATAGTTTCATTTAAAGAAATAGTAGAATCTATAGGTGATATAGTACCTCAAGTTCATGAGATAAATGATGCAATAGTTGATATTAATAATAGAAAAAATAATATAGTAGAAAATGTGGAATTATCATCTGCTGTATCGGAAGAAAATTCGGCCGCATCTCAGGAGATATCCGCATCAGCCAATGAAATGGATAATTCAGCATATAAGGTATCTAAATCAGCAGAAGAATTGAAAGATATAATGCAGCAGATTACATCTCAAATTGAGAAGTTTGTTCTTTAATATAAAAATAATTAAATATAGATAAATATCAATTTATCATGGGAATCTCTATGCTGTTAAAATTATAGAGGTTCTCATTTTTATTATAAATTTAAGAAATTTAAGATATAGCAACTAAGAATAAACGACTTGATTAAAAAACTAGAAATTCCATTGATGTAAGTTTTTATGTGATTAAGTTTATTATTTAAGTTATAATATATAATAGTATTTATTGTGTATGGAGGTTTTTTTATGATAGGACTTGTACTTGAAGGCGGAGCATTCAGAGGATTATTTACAGCAGGTGTGTTAGATGCATTTTTAGATATAAAGGCAGAAATAAAATATATAGTAGGAGTATCTGCAGGTGCCACTAATGCATATTCTTATGTCTCTAGGCAAAGGGGAAGAAACTTAGAGATAATGGAAAGATTTATGGATAATAAGAGGTATATCAGCTATAGAAATTTAATTAGATGTAAATCTCTTATGGATTTAGAATTTGTATTTGACGAGATACCTAATAAGCATTGTCCATTTGATTATAAGGCGTTTTATGAATTTGATGGAAAGATGTTAGCAGGTGCTTTTAATATTGAGACTGGAAAGAATGAGTACTTTGATAAAGATTTATTGGATAAGAGAAATTCAATTCTTAGAGCAAGCATAGCGATACCATTAGTATTTCCATTTGAAAAGATAGAAGGACAATATTACGCTGATGGAGGCCTTTCAGAGCCTATACCAATTAATAAGTCAATAGAGGATGGTAATGACAAACATATAATAGTATTAACAAGGAACGAGGGGTATAGAAAGACAAAATCTAAAGCCAATGAAGTAACTTATAGGCTTTATAAAAATAAGTATCCAAAGCTTGCAGATGTGCTAAAAAATAGGCATATTAAATATAATGAGCAACTTGATTACTGCAAAGAATTAGAGGAAAGTGGGAAAGCATTTATAATAAGACCAAGTATAAGTATGGATATAAGTAGATTTGAGCGAAATAAAAGTAAACTAAAAGCAATATATCAAAATGGGTATGATTTGATTATTCAAAATAAAGAAAAAATACTTAAATATATTGGATAGTATTTAAATATAATATTTTAGAGAAGTATTTTCAAATAGATAAATTATATATATTATGAATGTTTATAAATAGAATAGAATGAATTATAAAATCTACAAATGTAGGATTCTAGCTGTTTTTGATGTATAATGTACTAATAAAATATAAAATTTTAGACAATAAAGCGAACAAGGGAGATATATATGTTTACATCCAATAGCAAAACACCTAAAGTATATCATCAAGTTATAGAACAAATTAAGAACAACATAAAAAGTGGTAAATTAAAAAAGGGAGATAGATTGCCATCAGAAAGAGAAATGTCAGAATCTCTTGGAGTATCACGTGCATCCATAAGAGAGGCATTGAGGGCATTAGAAGTGGTAGGTCTTGTGGAAAGCAGGCAAGGCGCAGGAAATTATATAAAAACTAATTTTGATAATTCATTATTTGAACCTCTTTCTGTCATGTTTATGTTACAAGAAAGTTCAATTGAAGAAATGTATGATTTAAGAGAAACGCTGGAGCTTCGTTGTGCTAGGTTATCCGCTAAAAATATAGAAAATAATGAGCTAGAGCTTTTAACAGCAATATTAGATAGAATGTATATAGCAGAAAATGAGGACGAGAGTCTTGAACTTGATATTAAGTTCCATTATTTAATTGCAAAAACCTCAAGAAATACTTTACTTATAAATGTTCTTGAAGTTATATCTCAGCTTATGGATGAATTCATTCGAAAATCAAGAGCGCAAATTTTACATACAGGAAAAACTAGGGAGAATTTATTAGAGATTCATGAGAATTTAGTAAGAGCTTTGAAATGCAGAGATGCTAGTAAAGCTCATAATGCTATGGTAGAGCACTTTGATTTAATTCGAGGATCCTATGGGTATAAAAAATAAAAATATATTGTTTTAAAAATAAGATGGATAAAAGATAATCGTCAGTAAGGTTATTTTTTTTATCCATTTTATTTTTGTTATATTTTAAACAAAAAATGCTTAAATACGATTAATTAAAAATATAAATTAAATTTTTAATAAATTTTATATAAGCAAAAAGATATAGAATATGAGGCACTAAGGAGTATATTGGAATAGAGTCAATGTAAACATTTTCTGTTAAATAAATAACAATACTTTACAAACTATATTTTGGAAAGTATAATTAAATTGAAATTGGTCATACCAATTCGATATTGGTATGACATGTTGGAAAAGAGGAGGAATAAATTAGTTTTATTGTGACTCTAGCAAAAACTATTATATATAGCGGAATAATTAAACTGATATTGGATTTTATCAAAGAAATAAATTGAAGTAATTTTTAAAAGTTTGTTTATTCCACATTGTTTTGACAAAACTACTACTATCACTTTGCCAATCAGTGTTTGGAATTTAAAATACAGTTTTAGGAGGAAGTTATCATGAATATTTTAGTTTGCATTAAGCAGGTGCCAGGAACATCTAAAGTTGAGGTTGATCCAGTTACAGGAGTTTTGAAAAGAGATGGCATAGACTCCAAAATGAATCCATATGATTTGTATGCTCTTGAAACAGCTCTTAAGATTAGGGAGAGTGAAGGAGGAACTGTTAAAGTCTTAAGTATGGGACCTAATCAAGCTTTAAGCGTAATTAAGGAAGCTTACACAATGGGAGCTGATGAAGGCACATTATTATCAGACAGGAAATTTGGAGGAGCTGATGTTTTAGCTACATCGTATACAATAGCTCAAGGCGTGAAAAAGATGGGGGATTTCGAACTTATTATTTGCGGTAAGCAAACAACAGATGGAGATACAGCGCAGGTAGGATCTGAAATGGCTGAATGGTTAAACATACCACATGTAGCTAACGTTAAGGACATAGTTAAAGTAGAAGACTCAACAATCACAGTTGAAATGGATATGCCAGAAAGTATTGAAACAGTAAAGATAGCGTACCCATGTCTAATCACTGTAGATAAAGGAATTTTTGAACCAAGGTTACCTTCTTATAGAAAAAAACTTTCAACTAAGGACAGAGAAATAAAAATATTAAGCCTAAAAGATTTTGATGATAAAGATGAGAAGAATTATGGACTTAATGGATCACCAACTCAAGTAGAGAGAATATTTCCACCAGAGGTTAATAATGATAGAGAAATGTGGACAGGCAGTTCTGGTGAATTAAGTGGAAAAATGGGAGAGAAATTAAAGGAATTGAAATTTATTTAGGTATTAAATATTAGTAAAGATATCTCACAAAGATAATTAAAGGGGAGAATGCGTTATGGCAAAGTTAGTAGTAAATCAAGAGAAAATATTAGATATTGATGAGTTAATTAAAATATGTCCTTTTGGTGCCCTTGAAAATAATAATGGAGTTGTTGAAATAAGTGGAGCATGTAAAATGTGCAAGCTTTGCGTTAAAAAGGGGCCTAAGGGAGCTGTTGAATATATAGAGGAAGAAGTCAAAGAGATAGATAAAAGTATTTGGAATGGAATAGGCGTTTATGTTGATCATGTAGATGGAGAAATACATCCTGTTACTTATGAGCTAATAGGAAAGGCAAGAGAATTAGCAGGAAAGATAAATCATCCAGTATATGCTGTATTTATCGGAAATAATATTTCTCATAAAGCTGAAGAATTATTACACTATGGTGTAGATAAGGTATTTGTATATGATGACGAGGAATTAAAGTATTTTAGAATAGAACCATATACAGCTGCTTTCGGAGATTTTATAAATAATGTAAAACCAACAGCGATTTTAGTTGGTGCTACAACTATAGGTAGATCTTTAGCGCCAAGAATAGCTGCTAGATTTAAAACTGGACTTACAGCAGATTGTACAATATTAGATATGAAGGAAAATACAGATTTAGTTCAAATTAGACCGGCATTTGGTGGTAATATAATGGCTCAGATAGTTACTCCAAATTCTAGACCTCAATTAGCAACTGTTAGATATAAAGTTATGACAGCTCCAAAAAGAAATGATGATATTTCAGGAGAAATAGTAGAATGTTCTATAGATAAAGAAAAACTTTTATCTAAAATTACAGCGCTTAGTATAAAGAAAAAAGATGCTGAAGTAGGAATAAGTGATGCTGAAGTAATAGTTGCAGCAGGAAGAGGGATTAAATCAGAAAAGGATTTAGAATTAGTAAAAGAATTAGCTAAACTTTTAGGAGCAGAATTTGCATGTACTAGACCTCTAATAGAGGCAGGCTGGGTTGATGCAAAGAGACAAATTGGATTAAGCGGTAGAACTGTAAGGCCAAGACTTATTATAGCTTGTGGAATATCTGGAGCAGTTCAATTTACAGCTGGAATGAATAATTCAGATTATATATTTGCTATAAATGCTGATGATAAAGCACCAATATTTAAGGTTGCTCACTATGGAGTTGTTGGAAACTTGTATGAAATAATTCCAGAATTAATAGAAAAAATAAAAATGGCTAAGGAGGCATAGGTGATGAGTTACAAAGAAGTTGAATTAAAAGATTATGAATATATATTATCTATAGCAGAGAATGATTTGGAGAGAGTTTTCTTTAGAGAAGAAATAAATGAAGACTATAGCCATGATGAATTAGGCGGGATTAAGAAAATGCCTGATATAGTTATTCAAACTATAAGTGCTGATGAAGTTTCAAAAGTAATGAAATATGCCTATGAGAATAATATTCCTGTTACTCCAAGGGGATCAGGAACAGGACTTGTTGGAGCAGCGGTTCCACTTAAAGGTGGAATAGTTATAGATCTTAGCAGAATGAATAAAATTTTAGAATTAGATGAAGAAAACCTTACTCTTACATTAGAACCGGGAGTATTACTTATGGAGATAGGTAAATATGTTCAGGAATTTGACTTATTTTATCCACCAGATCCAGGTGAAAAATCAGCAACAATTGGAGGAAATATAAGTACTAATGCAGGAGGTATGAGAGCTGTAAAATATGGAGTAACTAGAGACTATGTAAGAGGACTTGAGGTTGTATTACCAAATGGTGATATAGTAAATTTAGGAGGAAAAGTAGTTAAAAATAGCTCTGGATATGCACTAAAAGATTTAATTGTTGGTTCAGAAGGAACTTTAGGAATAGTAACAAAGGCTATTTTGAAATTGTTACCACTTCCTAAAAAGGCTTTAAGCTTGCTTATTCCTTTTGAAAGTCTCGAAAGAGCGATAGAGACTGTGCCTAAAATAATTAAATCTAAGTCAATACCAACAGCAATCGAATTCATGCAGAGAGAAGCGATACTTGCTGCAGAAGAATTTTTAGGAAAAAGTTTTCCAGATAAATCATCTGATGCATACCTATTATTAACTTTCGATGGAAATTCCACAGAAGAAATTGAAAAGGATTATGAAAACGTAGCTAATATTTGTTTAGAAGCTGGAGCTTTAGATGTATTAATCTCAGATACTGAAGAAAGACAAGAATCAATATGGTCAGCTAGAGGTTGTTTCCTTGAAGCAATTAAAGCATTAACTACTGAAATGGATGAAGTTGATGTTGTTGTTCCAAGAAATCAAATAGGAAAGTTTGTAACCTTCACTCATGAACTTGAACGTACTGCTAATATAAGAATAAAAAGCTTTGGACATGCAGGTGATGGAAATCTTCATATATATATATTAAGAGATGACCTTGACCAAGAAGCATGGGAATCTAAATTAAAAGAAGTTATGCAAATAATGTATAATAAAGCTAAAGAATTAGATGGCCAGGTGTCAGGAGAACATGGAATAGGATTTGCAAAGAAGGGATATTTAAAAGAATCACTTCCAAGTGAATGTATTGGAATAATGCAAGGAATTAAATTAGCTTTTGATCCTAAGAACATATTAAATCCAGGAAAGGTATGTGAATAGAATAAAAAAGTATTTAATTTGAATACTAGCAAATTATAAATATAAGTAATTTAACTGAGCTTTATTTACAAATCAAAGCTGTCTTAAAATAGAAATTTAATTTCTATTTTGGGACAGCTTATTTTTATACATAAAAAAGCAAACTCATAACAATATACCTTTTTATGTATAATTTATTTATAGCTAAAGAATAAATTAATACAGAAGAATTATAAAATGTCATTGAGATTTATAAATTAATAGTTCTCATTAAAAGAAAAAATTAAAATGAATAAAACCTTTTTACTAAATTAATCCTCTTATATTATAGGAGCTCCAAAAGGAAGAGAGGTGCAAAGATGGATATAGAAGAAATAGTAACGCGTTGCAAGCTCGGAGAGAAGGAAGCATTTCGCGAACTTTTTCAAATTGTAGAAAAAAAGGCGTTGGCTACTGCATATTTTTTATCAGGAAATAGAGGAATTGCTGAAGACATACTCCAAGAGACATATATGAAATGCTTCATGGAAATAAATAAACTTCAAGAGCCACAAGCGTTTAAAGTATGGTTTTTTAAGATTCTTATGCGAACAGGCTGGAAAATGACAAAAAAGCAGTCAGAGTTAGTTCCGTTAGAAATAACATCAGAAAATGAAGGTTTATTTTTTGATGAGAATCAAGAAAAAGAAAACATAATTGATAGATATGAGATAAAACATGTAATGCGGAGTGCAATCAACAAATTAAGTCCTAATTTAAAAACAGTTGTTATTCTTTATTATTACAATGATATGACAATGGAAGAAATTTCAAAGGTTACAGGTTGTTTTAAGGCCACGGTAAAATCACGGTTGTTTTATGCCAGAGCTGCTTTGAAGAAGCAGTTAGCCAATTGCTTTGAGGTGGAAAGCGGGATGATCATAGTTAAATAGAAAGGAGTCTAATTAAAAATGAAAGATAAGGGTTATTTGGATAAGGTAATAAAGAGTGCTATAGATGATAGTATTTTTAATATTAAAGCTTCAAGAGATATTTTTAATGAGGCTTGGAATAATAAGGAGAAAGAAATGGGAAAGAAAAAGTATTTTAGTATAAAAAATATAAGAAAAGAAGTGTTAGTTCCTATATGCTGTGTATTATTTGCTATTATTGGTGTTTTTACATTTTCACCAGGAGCAAGGGCTGCTGCGCAGGAAGCATTGAAGACAATATTTTTACTTGATAAATCAGGTAATATTATTGAGAGATCAGAAGATGAGGCAGTTGATGATGTTACCGTTGGAGGTTTTGAGATAACGGATAAAAACAAAAATGAGATAGAGGGGAAATTTGGATTTGAATTTGATTTTCCTGAAAAGGTTGGGAATTTCTCCATTACGGAAATTGCAGGATATCCTGTGTCTCCAGTAGCGATGATGACTGTTAAAGATTTGAAATATAAAGATGAAGAAAACTCATTAGATAAGTTTAGAAAAGCAGTAGGAGATGATCAAATATTTAATGAGCTTAGTAAAGATTATAAGATTATAAGAAACATTTGTGAATCATATGAAGATAGTGAGAAACATAAATTTTTCATATACTTATCAAAATTTAGTGAGGATTCAGAAATGAATAGTGTTAAAGAAACAACTATTGATAATATAAAATGTAGAGTTTTGGAAGAAAATAGGGCTAAATATGAAAGAAGTGAGAATGGCGATGATGTGACAAAGAAGCCTATTAGTGTTAACAAAATATATTATATGGTTTGGCATTATAATGGAGTAAGCTACAGGATATACATTGGAGAAAATTCTGCAGATATTGATGTAGCAACACAGTTTGCAAAAGATTATATAAAGATTCTAAAACAAGAATAGAAAAAACAAAAGGTAAGGGAGTGATCTCTTACCCTTTGTTTTGAAAGGGATATATGAACTTTAATAAATATAATATAAAATCTATGATTTATAGAATAAGTTAGGAAATTGAACCTTTAGGTATTTAAGATTAAATAATCTTCTTTAAACAAATCAGTATTATCTTAATAAAACTATATGAAATAATAAAAAATACATTGAAAAATAATTTGAAATGATATAAAATAGGAATATAGTAATAATAAATGATAATAAATAAGCGGAAAGGAGAAAGAGAAATGGATGAATTAGCAATGTCTCGAAGAATTAAAAATTTAAAGCAGAAGATGTTATCTGAAAAAAGATATGCATCTATTGAACAAGCACTTATAATAACTGAAACTTATAAAGAGAATGAAGATAATCCAGTTATTATAAAAAGAGCATTAGCATTAAAGAATTCTCTTTCAAAATTAGAAATTGGTGTTGATGATGAAGAGTTAATAGTAGGTAACCGTACTAAAGGGGTTAGATATGGTGTTGTTTTTCCAGAGAGCGGTAGCTCATGGATTGATAAAGAATTTGAATCTCTACCAACTAGACCTCAAGACAAATTTAATGTGAATTTAAATGATATAGAAACATTTCGAAAAGTGATTAAACCATATTGGGATGGACACTCATTAGAGGATGTCATTAGACAGAGATATGGAAAAGAAATTGATGAAATTGCAAAAGTGGTAAAAATAAATCAAAAAGACCATGCTCAAGGGCATATTTGTCCAAATTGCAGAGAGTGGCTTGCTTTAGGCCCAGAAGGAATTAAGCAAAGAGCCATTGAAAAAATGAAGAATTCTACAAAAGAAAGTAAGGAATTTTATGAAAGTGTAATTATTGTTATGGAAGGTGCTCAAGAATTTATGATGAGATACCATGACTTAATGAAAGAAAAAGCTGAGTCAATCTGCGATGAAGAATTAGTAGCAGATATGCTTCAAGTTGCAGAGATTTGTAAGAATATCTCTAGAAGGCAGGCACAAACTTTCCATGAGGCGGTGCAAGCAATTTGGTTTTTATTTGTTATACTTCATATGGAATCAAATGCATCATCATTCTCACCAGGAAGAATGGATGAATTTTTATATCCATATTATAAAAGAGATATACATCTTGGAAATATAGATGATAAAAAGGCTTTAGAAATAATTGAATGTCTTTGGCTTAAGTTCAATGAAATAGTTTATTTAAGAAATTCTCATAGTGCTAAATTTTTTGCAGGATTTCCTATAGGATTTAATATTGCAATTGGTGGCCAAGATGAAAAGAGTAATGATTTTTCAAATGAATTATCTTTCTTATTCCTAAAAGCTCAAGAACATTTAGGTCTGCCACAACCTAACTTATCTGTGAGACTTCATAAGAACACATCAGAAAAACTATTGAAAGAGAGCATAAAAGTTGTGGCAAAAGGCAGTGGAATGCCGCAGTTCTTTAATGATGAATCAGTAGTGCCGTCTATGATAGACTTAGGAATTAAAGAAAAAGATGCAAGAGACTATGCAATTGTTGGATGCGTAGAGCTTACAACTCAAGGTAATAATCTTGGTTGGAGTGATGCAGCAATGTTCAATTTAAATAAGGTTTTAGAGATCACTCTAAATGGTGGAAAATGCTTAATTTCAGGAGATTCATTGTCTCAAGACTTAGGTAATCTAACCACTTACGAAAAGTATGAAGATTTAGAAGAAGCATTTGCTAAGCAAATAGATTATTTCATTGATAGAATGATTTTAGCTTGTGAACAAGTTGAAAAAGCCCACATAGATGTTTTACCTTCGCCATTCTTATCGTCAGTTATTGACGACTGCATTGAGAAAGGTGTAGATGTTACTGCAGGTGGAGCAGTATATAATCTGTCAGGAATTCAAATGATACAAGTTGCAAATTTAGCGGATAGCTTGGCAGCAATAAAACTTTTAGTATATGATGAAAAGAGAATTTCTAAAGAAGAATTGTTAAAAGCTCTTCAAAATAACTTTGAAGGATATGAAGTGATAAGGGCTATGCTATTAAATCGTGCACCTAAATACGGGAATGATATTCAATGGGTAGATGAAATTGGTGCTAAGTGGGCAAGATATTTCAATGGAAAGCTTAAATCTTATACAAACTATCGTGGAGGTAAATATCATACGGGAATGTATACAGTATCTGCCCATGTTCCAATGGGTGAAAATGTAGGAGCATCTGCAGATGGAAGATATGCAAAGGCACCTTTAGCTGACGGTGGTATGTCACCTGTATATGGAAGAGATATTGCAGGACCTACTGCTGTTTTAAAGTCTGTATCAAAATTAGATAATGTATTAACTACTAATGGTGGTTTATTAAATATGAAGTTCTTACCTGAGTTTTTTAAGAATGAGATTGGACGGGATAAGTTTGCAAGATTCTTAAGAACCTTTGTAGATTTAGAAATACCACATATTCAATTTAATGTTTTACGTAAAGAAGATTTATTAGCAGCGCAAAAGTATCCTGAAAATTATCGTAGTTTAACTGTACGTGTAGCGGGATATACAGCATATTTCACTGAACTTGCAGGAGAATTGCAAAATGAAATTATAGCAAGAACAAGTTATGGGGATATATAGCCTATGGAAAAAGATTATTCGTCTTTAACAGGAAAGATTTTTGATATAAGAAGATTTTCAACACATGATGGAGAGGGAATAAGAACAACGATTTTTTTAAAAGGATGTCCGCTTAAATGTGTTTGGTGTCAAAATCCCGAAGGTATTTCTCCAAAGGAACAATTAATTCATTTTGAAAATAAATGTATTAATTGTGATCTATGTATTAAAAAATGCTCTAATCAATCAGTTATACGAGAAAATAATAAAATATGTGTTGCTCAAGATAAATGTATAGATGAACAAAATGAAATTGTTACAGATATTTGTCCGACTGGTGCGTTAACTATGGATTCTAAAAATTATACTTTAGATGAAGTTATAGAAATAGCACTGAAGGATAAAGCGTTTTTTAAATATGGTGGTGGGGTAACTTTATCTGGTGGAGAACCATTGTACCAGAAAGAATTTGTAGTTGTATTACTTAAAATGTTAAAAGAAGCTGGAATAAATACAGCGATTGAAACATCTTTATTCGTCCCTACTGAATATATAATAGAAGCGCTACCGTATCTAGATACAATTTTTGCAGATTTAAAGGTATTTGATAATGATAAGCATAAGATTTCTACTGGCGTAGGTAATGAACTAATCAAAAAGAACATCAAGTTTATTTTAGAAAGCAATAAGAAAGATAATGTGATTATCAGAACTCCACTAATACCTCAATTTACAGCAAATAAAATTAATATTCATGATATAAGTGGATATATTTCAAGCATTTACTCAAAAGTAAGGTATGAACTATTAAATTATAATCCACTTGCAAAATCAAAATACAACTTAATCAATAATTTAGATTATTGTTTTGAAGAGAATCCTAAAATGTATACTGAGACTCAAATGGAGGAATTTTATGATATAGCTTATTCAGCAGGAATAAGAAATTTAGTTAAGTAGTTGTTTCGGATATTCATTGATTGCTGAATAAAAAGGTATAAATAAAAATGTTTTTATTTTAATATTCTAAAGTTCTAAAATTCTTAAGAATATATATTCTTGGAATGGAGTATTGTTTTATAGTATTTATAACGCATTTACTTAATTTAAGTATAGAAATTAAAAAGAGAGAGGGAGAAGAAAAAATGTTAATGTTAATTGATGATGCAAACTTAGATGAAATTAAAAGGATTTATGAATTTTACCCATGTGATGGGGTGACAACTAATCCATCTATTCTAAAAAAACAAGGTGGAAATCCTATGGAGGTATTAAAAGCAATTAGAGAATTCTTACCAGAAGGGGCACAATTACATGCTCAAGTTGTATCATTAACTGCTGAAAAAATGGTTGATGAAGCACAACATATGATTGAAGTACTTGGAAAGGATACTTATATTAAAATTCCTGTAACACCTGAAGGAATAAAAGCTATGAAATTATTAAGTAAGGAAAATGTAAATATTACAGCAACAGCTATTTATACTTCGATGCAAGCCTTCATGGCAGCAAAAGCAGGGGCAAGATATACAGCACCTTATGTAAATAGAATTGATAATATGGGAGCTGATGGAGTTCAAGTTGCAAAAGATATTCATGACATGTTTAAAATGCATGGATTAAATTCGGATGTATTAGCTGCAAGCTTCAAAAATTCACAACAAGTTTTGAATTTATGCAAGTATGGAATTGGATCGGTTACAGCAGCAGCAGATGTAATAGAAGGATTAATAAAACATGATGCAACTAAAAATGCAGTAGATGTATTTACAAAAGATTTCTATAGCTTGGTTGGTGAAGGGAACACAATGGAGGGGCTATAATTCAGGAAGAAGAACATTTAAGGGAAATAATTTATTGTTCTTTTTACTATAGACTCACACATACAAATATTTTGACATATAATGAACTAGTATCATTACATGGAGTTGAAAATGCGTGATATACGGGCTGATTTTAGCTGGAGGTAAGGGCAGTAGACTATATCCTCTATCAAGAGCCGATCAACCAAAACAATTTTTAAAGCTAATTAACGATAAAAGTTTCTTAGTTAATACTGTTGATAGGATAATGCCATTAATAGACAGGGATAATATTTATATTGTAACCAATATGGACTACAAAGAAAAAGTTAAGGATGAACTAATAGGAATTAGAGAGGAAAATATTTTTGTAGAGCCTGCTAATAAAGAAACTGCAACTTGTATAGGTTTGTCTGCAGTAAAATTATTAAAACAAGATGCTAATGCAGTAATGGTTGTATTACCATCAGATCACTATATTCAGGGTGAGAAGAATTATATAGATACTTTATCACAAGCAATAGAAATGGCAAATAGGAGAAGGTGTATCGTTACACTTGGGATTGAACCTAGTAGACCTGAAACAGGATATGGATATATAGAAATGGGGGAAAGAACTGCTGGAAGCATACCAACTTATAGAATTGCAAGGTTTACAGAAAAACCAAATTCAGAGGTAGCTAAAGATTTCATATTAAAAGGAACTTATTTATGGAATTCTGGGATGTTTATATTTAGGGCCGACGTTATACTAAGAGAAATAGAAAAATACTTGCCTAAATTGCATAAATCACTGATGGAGATATATAAAAATTTAGGAGAGGAAAATGAAGAGAGTGTTATAAAAGACCAATATGAACTTATAGACGGAATTTCTATAGACTTTGGGGTTATGCAAAGAACTAGAAAAGCCTATGTTATTAAATGTGATTTTAGTTGGGATGATATGGGAAGTTTTGGCGCTTTAAGTAGGCTACTGAGCACTTATAGAAATAATAGTATATCTAAGAATGTTTATATTGACGATTGCGAGAATTGCTCCATATTTGGGGACAAGAACCTGATAATTGGGTTTGGAATAAAAGACTTAGTTGTAGTAGATGCTGGAGATGTTATTCTTGTAATGGATAAAAATAAGGATCAGGAAATAAAACATTTATTAAATAGGCTCAACGAAAATAAAGAATATAATAAATTTCTATAGTAAGTAAGCTGTTTCAATATATCTTAATGATACTGAAGCAGCTTATTTATCTTTGGAGATGCACTTAGAAAGCATGTGCAAGTTAGAGTTAGTATATAAGGAAACCATATGAAATGTATGCTTAAAATATATTAAACTAATATTTTTACTAATATAGTTTAATACGTTATGAGCTTTGATATTCTTGGGTATTAGTACATATAATACTTGAAGAAATCGATTAATAAAGTGTTGTAAATTTGAATCTAGAGTATTATTATAAGTATACAAAACAAATTTAATTTATAAAAAAATAACGAAACGCCTAAATGAGGGCTTCATAAAATATAAAATTTAATATGCAGAGGATGTGATCAAGCATTGATGATCAATACTCACAAGATTATGGCAGAAAATATTATAAAATATGCTAATACAAAGAGTATTTATTTAATTAATAATAAAAGATTCATATGGGGGAACGTGAAACCTGATTGTGCGCCTAAATATAAATTTAAGAAGCATTATTTTAATGAAAGTATAAATATGATTATTGAAAAGATTATACATTTATCATCATTATCATTGGAAGAAATATACTATAATATGACAATTGGTAAGTTTAGTGAAGAGCTTGGAGTAATATGTCACTTTTTATGTGATTTTTTCTGTGCACCACACTATTATAGATGGGAATTTAAGAGTACGAGTGCTGTAAAGCATCATATGATGTATGAGAAAAATTTAGCTAAGGTAGCTAAGTCGTTTGATCCGACAGGAATTATAAATACACATGTAGATTCAAGTAATATAGAAGAGTTTATAATGCAGCTACAGAAGCAATATGATGGAACTATAAATTATTATAATGATTTAACCTTTTCGTATTATGTTTGCGATAGCGTATTAAATATGATATTGAACAATGTGTTTATCAATGAAAATAAGGTGATTAAAGTAATTTAATTTCTTAAGATAAGAAATATTTCAAAATGGTTGAAAAATTATTTTGAAATATTTTTTTGATTTTGTTAAAAGGCATAAAATTTTATAAAGATATTATTTAATATAAACAAAAATCACAATGTTAAAATAAAATTCTTGAACACATGTTTAAGTATTGATATTGTTATTATATAGAAAAGGTTAAAAATAAAGCGGTTTAAATTAAAAAAAGTGGTCAAAATATAAAAAAGTAAAATTTCATAGTAGTGAGTTTTCTGGAGACTTCTGTTGCTTATCAAGAGAAATTTTAAATTTATAGGCACTTTTGAATAAATAATTTAATTAAGCTTGACATAAAAATATAGAAATATGGTAGAATTATAAATTATAGCAATTAATTAAAATTTAACAATGTGAATATAATTTTAAAATTGATTGTTAATAAATAGACTAATCATAATTAATAAAAGTCTAAATAGTAGTTATATAATTTAATTTGATATAAATATTATAGGGTCGAAAAATATAAAAGTATTGAAATAGGAGAAAGTAGATATGGAAAAGCATAAAAATATATCGATGGCAGTTATCAAAAGGTTGCCTAAGTATCATAGATATCTTGAAGAACTTATGAAAAATGAGGTGGATAGAATTTCTTCAAAAGAATTAGGAGAAAAGATTGGATTTACTGCATCACAAATTAGACAAGATTTAAATTGTTTTGGAGACTTTGGACAACAAGGTTATGGATATAATGTTAAGGAACTATATACCCAAATTAGCGCTATATTGGGATTAGACAGAGGTTATGAAGCTGCACTGGTTGGTGCTGGAAATATAGGGCAAGCAGTTTCGAATTATTCTAGATTTGAAAATTTAGGATTTAAAATAACAGCAATATTTGATGCAAATCCTAAATTAATAGGAATGAAAATCAGAGATGTAGAAATAATGGATATAGACGAAATGGAATCCGTACTAGAAGAACATAAAATAGATATTGGTATAATTTGTGTTCCTAGAAAAAATGCTCAAGTTGTTGCTGATGAATTAATAAGGGGTGGAGTAAGAGCAATTTGGAATTTTGCTCCTGTAGATTTAGTAGTTCCAGATCATGTGAAAGTAGAAAATGTGCATCTAAGTGAAAGTTTATTGACTTTAATTTATTTATTAAATGAGAGTGAAAGTTAAAAATATAATAAATATATGCAATATATTATTTAAAGCTTGTTCAAAAAATAACAGATTAAATATATATATTTGTTTTTAGAAATAGATTTAAGAAAAACTTATTCAAAAGCTTTACATGAATAAAGTTTTCTTCTCTGTTTGGCATGAAAATAGATATATACCTTTGATCAGTTATTTTTTTCATATACTTAAAAACTTATATTAATAACGCAATATTTTATTGCAAATAATCTAGGAACGTATTATAATTTTAATTGAGGCGTGAAGTCTTGATATTTTTTTAAACTTATTTGTTATATTATTAACAATTAGGATAAAAAATATCAAAAATAGTGTGAAAATTAAAAAAATAAGCAAGTTTGAAGGAGGTCCTTAGAATGGAATTAAAAAATGTTATTCTTGAAAAAGAAGGGCATTTAGCTATTGTTACAATCAATAGACCAAAGGCATTAAATGCATTGAATTCAGAAACACTAAAAGATTTAAATGTTGTTTTAGATGATTTAGAAGCAGACAACAATGTGTATGCAGTTATAGTTACAGGTGCTGGTGAGAAATCTTTTGTTGCTGGAGCAGATATTTCAGAAATGAAAGATCTTAATGAAGAACAAGGTAAAGAATTTGGTATTTTAGGAAACAATGTCTTCAGAAGATTAGAAAAATTGGATAAGCCAGTTATCGCAGCTATATCAGGATTTGCTCTTGGTGGTGGATGTGAACTTGCTATGTCATGTGACATAAGAATAGCTTCAGTTAAAGCTAAATTTGGTCAACCAGAAGCAGGACTTGGAATAACTCCAGGATTTGGTGGAACTCAAAGATTAGCTAGAATTGTAGGGCCAGGAAAAGCTAAAGAATTAATTTATACTTGTGACCTTATAAAGGCAGAAGAAGCTTATAGAATAGGTTTAGTTAATAAAGTAGTTGAATTAGAAAAATTGATGGAAGAAGCAAAAGCAATGGCTAACAAGATTGCAGCTAATGCTCCAAAAGCAGTTGCATATTGTAAAGATGCTATAGACAGAGGAATGCAAGTTGATATAGATGCAGCTATATTAATAGAAGCAGAAGACTTTGGAAAGTGCTTTGCAACAGAAGATCAAACAGAAGGAATGACTGCGTTCTTAGAAAGAAGAGCAGAAAAGAATTTTCAAAATAAATAATTTTTTAATAATTAGTTAAAAATCTATTAGAGATTTATATATAGTTTGTATCAAATAGGTTTAATTAACAAGGAGGGTAATTTAATGAATTTCCAATTAACTAGAGAACAACAATTAGTACAACAAATGGTTAGAGAATTCGCAGTAAATGAAGTTAAGCCAATAGCTGCTGAAATCGACGAATCAGAAAGATTCCCTATGGAAAACGTTGAAAAAATGGCTAAGCTTAAAATGATGGGTATCCCATTTTCTAAAGAATTTGGTGGAGCAGGCGGAGATGTTCTTTCATATATAATAGCTGTGGAAGAATTATCAAAAGTTTGTGGTACTACAGGAGTTATTCTTTCAGCGCATACATCATTATGTGCATCAGTAATTAATGAAAATGGAACTAACGAACAAAGAGCAAAATATTTACCTGATCTTTGCAGCGGTAAAAAGATCGGCGCTTTCGGATTAACAGAACCAGGTGCTGGTACAGATGCTGCAGGACAACAAACAACTGCTGTATTAGAAGGCGACCATTATGTATTAAATGGTTCAAAAATCTTCATAACAAATGGTGGAGTTGCTGAAACTTTCATAATATTTG